>NZ_JAOQJI010000026.1:0-54354 GCF_025567125.1 Phocaeicola fibrisolvens
CTTGCCTTTGGAAGAGTGGCAAGATCCATACAGACACATTATCTGGAAATCATCAACTTCTTTGAGAAGCGTTCCACAAACGCTGCATCTGAATCCTTCAATGCAAAAATAAAGAGCTTCCGTTCACAGTTCAGGGGAGTAAAGGACAAGGCTTTCTTTTTGTTCAGGCTGGCTAAAATTTATGCTTAATCAACGAATCCCTCAGATTTTTACGTTGAGCCTTTTTTTGTGCAACTACCTCTCTTGGTAAGGCTAAAACAAAAAAGCCGTTTCAAATTTCTTTGAAACAGCTTTCTGAGAGTAGCCCGTGGGGGAATCGAACCCCCCTTTCAAGAATGAAAATCTTGCGTCCTAACCGATAGACGAACGGGCCATCCTTTTGCACCGGATTTCCGTGTGTGTTATTTCTTTTTCAGTAGCCCGTGGGGGAATCGAACCCCCCTTTCAAGAATGAAAATCTTGCGTCCTAACCGATAGACGAACGGGCCATCCTGGCTTTGTGTTGAGGCGTTTCTCAATCACGGGTGCAAAGGTACGCATTATTTTTGAATTTGCAAGCGTTTTATGAAAAAAAGATGCATATTGGGTCAATTTTATGTATAACGGAAAACGTCTAAGCGTTTTGCTTCAAACGCCGAAACGTTTTCTACAAAACGCTTAGACGTTTTACATAAAACGCAAGGGCGTTTTATTGCAAACGTCCTTGCGTTTTTTAAGGGGTATCTTAACGACTGAAAAATCGATAGAGAATTTTCAAATTAAATACCTTTTTCCTTGATAATACCATTCTGATAAGCCACCAGCAATTTTTTCAGGTCTTCAATCTGGACCATCAGTTCTCGTCCCTTGTCGGTGTCTTTCACCATCATTCGTTTGCTGCTCAGCTCTACGATTTGGGTGGTCGACTTGATATCGAGTCCTTCTTCGATTGCTTTCTGGGTGGAAGTGAACGGTTCATGTTGTACGAGTTGGAAACCGCGGGAGTGATATACCAGTGTATAGCCTGCAATACCTGTTTCCGGCTGGTAAGCTTTGGAGAATCCTCCGTCGATGACCATCAGTTTTCCGTTGGCTTTGATGGGTTTTTCTCCCTTCACGGCTTTCACGGGTACATGTCCGTTGATGATGTGGCGGTGCTCGCCTTCCACTCCAAACTCATCCATAATCATGTCGCAGATATCTTCCCGGTCGCGTAGGGTATAATAGTATCCTTTCACCTCCTTGTGTGTCTCCTTGTCGGTCAGGAAGTATCGTTCAAAAGTAGCCATCTTGCTCTTGTCGAAAGCGGGAGAATCTTTTCCGCACCACAGATACCAGATGAAATCTTTGGCAAAAGCTTTCTCCGGATGGTCGTCTTCTGCGAAATAGGCCGTACGAATAAGTTGTCCTACCCGTTTCAGTAGGGCCTCACCTTTATATTTGTTACCCAGTATTTCTACTTCTTTCAAGGTTCCGTCGGCGTTCATCGGCATGGAAGCATGGAAAAGCAGGTTGGAATTGCAGACATTGTACATGCAGCCGTAACGGAAGATGCATTTCATGTGTTTGCGCAATTTCTCACTGCCCGTAAAGGAATTGTGCAGTTTCAGCACGATTTCCTGTTCTTCTTCCGTCAGCTGGTACGGGTTTTCCGGGTCGACGGTGGGGAACAGACAGTCGCGCATCTCATAATCTTTTCCATCAAGCTGGAATACTTTCCGTTTGAAGTCAATGTGATGCAGGAGCAGTCGGCTGTTCATGTCAAACTCCGGATGGCGGAGAATGGCGGCTGCTTCCAGCTTGAACTGTATGATGGTGATGGCCTTATGCATCTGTGCGATGAGCCGTAAGGTCTTGTCGTTGTAGGTGCTGCTTTCCGGCGCAATTTTGGGCGCAAAATACTGGCATGGGTCGTTGGCGTATGCCTCCATGGCAAAAGTGGCCAGCGGAAGCAGATTGATTCCGTATCCGTCTTCCAAGGCCGAGAGATTGCCGTAGCGCATGGCCAGACGGAGCACGTTGGCGATGCAGCAGTCGTTGCCGGAAGCGGCTCCCATCCACAGGATATCGTGATTACCCCACTGGATGTCAAAGTTATGATAGTCGCAAAGTGTGTCCATGATGATGTGCGGACCGGGACCGCGGTCGAAGATATCTCCCAAAATGTGCAGGGAATCGATAGTCAGCCGTTGGATAAGGTTGCACAAGGCAATGATGAAGTCATCGGCACGTCGTGTGTCAATGATGGTACGGATGATGACATTGATATAGGCCTGCTTGTTGGGGTCCATGGAGCTTTCGTGAAGCAATTCCTGAATAATGTAGGAAAATTCTTCAGGCAGTGCCTTGCGGACCTTTGAGCGGGTATATTTAGACGAAACGTTCTGGCAGACTTTGACAAGCTGGTTCAGGGTGATGACATACCAGTCTACCAAATCTTTTTCCACTTCCTTTACCAGTTGCAGCTTTTGTTCGGGATAATAAATCAGCGTACAAAGCTCTTTTTTCTCCATTTCGCGGAGGTTGTTGCCAAATATTTCGTTGACTTTTCGCTTGATGGCTCCAGAGGCGTTGCGGAGCACATGTTGAAAAGCTTCGTATTCCCCGTGTAGGTCGGCCAGAAAGTGTTCTGTACCTTTCGGCAGATTGAGGATAGCTTCCAGGTTGATGATTTCCGTACTGGCAGCTGCCAGGCTGGGAAAATCGTGGGAGAGGAGTTCCAGGTAACGGATGTCCTCTTGTATCATTTCGGGAGTGATTTGTTTGTACGTTTCCATGATATGGCTTGAGTTAAGATTTTGTTTATAAGAATAGCATCAGTACCAACTGGGCAATGATGACGCGGGTAAACATGCCGAGCGGATATACGGTGGCATAACTTACGGATGGTTCATCACCGGGTATGATGTCGTTGGCATAATTCAGTGCCATGGGGTTGGCCATGCTTCCGCACAGCATGCCGCAGGTATTTCCAAAGTCCATCTTGCACAGACGGAGGGCCACTATGGCCATGATGACAACCGGGATGAAGGTAATCAGGAAACCAATTCCGACCCACAAGGCTCCTTCCGGTCGCATGACGGTTTCAAAGAAATGGGCTCCGGCATCCAGTCCGAGGCAGGCCAGGTAGAGAGAAAGCCCGATACCTCTCAGCATGAGGTTGGCACTTCGGGTAGTATAAGTCACCAGGTGCAGACGAGGCCCGTATGCACCTATCAGAATACCCATGACGATGGGACCTCCTGCCAGTCCCAGTTTGACGGGAGAACTGATTCCTGGAATGGCGATGGGAATGGAACCGACCA
Organism: Phocaeicola fibrisolvens; assembly: GCF_025567125.1. Classification (NCBI taxonomy): domain Bacteria; kingdom Pseudomonadati; phylum Bacteroidota; class Bacteroidia; order Bacteroidales; family Bacteroidaceae; genus Phocaeicola; species Phocaeicola fibrisolvens. Next base: position 3,285 of record NZ_JAOQJI010000026.1, read on the forward strand.
CCAGTCCCAGTACGATACCGATAAAAATGGAAGCCAGGTTAGGGTCTTTCAGTGTTTTGACGGTATTCCCCAATACTTTTTCTACGTTTTGGATGGCTGCAGCTTCACCTACTACGGTCAGTCGGTCGCCCAATTGCAATACCAGTCCGGGGGTAGCCAGCAGTTGTACACCGCTTCGGAGTACCCGGCTGATGTTGATTCCGTAAGTATTTCTCAGTCGGAGTGAGCCCAGCTTCTTTCCGTTGATTTCCGGGCGCGACACGATGATGTGCTTGGATATCAACTTGCTGTCGATGGCATTCCAATCGATGTCCTCCTTGTTCCAATCCCGTTTCTCCTGTTCGCCGAAAAGAATGGTCAGTGTCGGTGCATCTTTTTCGGTGGTGATTACTAGGATACGGTCGTTTTCCTTCAGTATCTTTTCGGAAGTAGGAATACTGACCATGCCTTCTCTCCAAAGACGGGAAATGACGAATTTGGGATAGCCGGCTTGAGCGATATCTTGTATGCTTTTATTGAAGATAGCAGGATTGTGTACCTGAAAAGTAGCGATGTAGGTGTGATTCGGGTCATCGTGTTCATGTTCCTGCATATCGGACGGGCGGACAAAGAATTTTTTAATGACCAGAATCGCGAAAATGACACCTACCACACCTAGCGGATAAGTTACTGCACAGCTGAGGGCTGCTCCACTGGTGGGTTCTCCCAACTGTTTCAGGGTCTGTTGAGCCGCTCCAAGTGCAGGGGTATTGGTGGTGGCACCACACAGGATACCAATCATGTCAGGTAATCCGATGGGGGTGGTCAGACTCAGTATTACGGCCATTATTGTACCTAGAAAAATAACTCCCAGCCCCAGCATGTTCAGACGGTATCCGCCCCGCTGGAAAGAACTGAAGAAGCCGGGACCCACCTGCAGCCCGAGTGCATACACAAAAAGTACCAGTCCGAAACTTTCTGCGTAACTCAGCATCTGTGGGTCGATGGAAAAACCGAGATGTCCGGCCAGAATGCCAGTAAAGAAAACAAATGTAACTCCGAGAGAAATTCCGCAAACATGAATTTTTCCCAGTCCTAACCCGATGGCTGTAATCAGGGAAAGTATGACGACCGCCTGTAGTGCGGATTGTTCCACAAATAAATTAATTAACCATTCCATGCTGCAAAGATATATACTTTGGCGAAAATAAATCTTCTGTGCCCGACAAAATGTTAGAAAAGTGCACCGATAACAAATCCCCGAAGGGTTTCCGGGCGGAATGTAGCCACAGAAAAGCCTTCGGGGATGATAAAATAATTGCGAGGTGGAACTTGTGGGTTACCGAACGAACAGCAGTTCGCGGTATTTCGGAAGTGTCCACATCTGGTCGTCGACAATCAGTTCCAGTTTGTCGATATGGTAACGGATCTGTTCCAACATCGGAGCTACCGTGTCATGATAAGCAATGGCTTTTTCACGTTCGCTGGCAATGCGGTTGGCAACCTTGCGGGCTTCTATCATTTCGTCTACATGTTTCTTGATGAATGAAGTATGTTCAGAAATTGCCTTGATGATGGCCAAATTTTCGGCTGACAATGCGTGAGCTTCGTCTTCCGGGAACAGTGATTTCATCTTGTAGGCATTGTCAATCAGTTTGGTCTGGTATTCAATGGCTACTGGAACGACGTGGTTCATCACCAAGTCGCCCAATACACGGGCTTCAATCTGGATTTTCTTGGTGTACATTTCCCATTTCACTTCATTGCGGGCCTCCAGTTCCTTGCGTGTCATGACACCGGTAAATTCGAACATACGGATACTTTCCGGTTTCAGGTAGTTGTCAAAGATAACCGGACAGCTGGTTTCGCAGTCCAGTCCGCGGCGGGCGGCTTCTTCCTTCCATTCTTCACTGTAGCCGTTTCCGTCGAAGCGGATTGGTTTGCATTCTTTGATGCATTTGCGTACAATCTGGATGATGGCTGAAATTTTGGGTTCTCCTCTTTCAATCAGTTCGTCGACTTCTTTCTTGAATTCAATAAGTTGTTCGGCTACAGCAGCATTCAACGCAATCATGGCACTGGCGCAGTTGGCTTCAGAACCTGGTGCACGGAATTCGAAACGGTTGCCGGTGAAGGCGAACGGAGAAGTACGGTTACGGTCGGTGTTATCAATCAGCAGTTCCGGAATCTGCGGAATATCGAGTTTCATTCCTTGTTTTCCCCCTAAAGAAACGAGGTCGTCGTTGGTACTTTCTTCCAGGTGGTCGAGTACCTTGCTGAGCTGTGTACCCAGGAAAGAAGAGATGATGGCAGGAGGTGCTTCGTTGGCTCCCAGACGGTGTGCGTTGGTAGCGCTCATGATAGAAGCCTTCAGCAGTCCGTTGTGACGGTATACAGCCATCAGTGTGTTGACCACAAATGTAATGAAGCGCAGATTTTCTTCAGAAGTTTTTCCCGGAGCCATCAGCAGGGTGCCGGTATCTGTACCGAGCGACCAGTTGTTGTGCTTACCGGAACCGTTGACACCTTTGAACGGCTTTTCATGCAGCAGTACACGGAATCCGTGGTTGCGTGCAATTTTTCGCATGAGCGACATGACCAGCATGTTGTGGTCGACAGCCAGGTTGCATTCTTCATAAATGGGGGCTAGCTCAAACTGGTTCGGAGCTACCTCGTTGTGACGTGTCTTGACTGGAATACCCAATTCGAGCGACTGGATTTCAAGTTCTTTCATGAAAGCGGCCACACGGGTAGGGATAGCACCGAAATAGTGGTCTTCCAACTGCTGGTTCTTTGAAGCCTCGTGCCCCATCAGCGTACGTCCTGTCAGCAGCAGGTCCGGACGGGCGGCATACAAACCTTCGTCTACCAGGAAATATTCCTGTTCCCAGCCCAGGTAGGAGACAATTTTTTTGACAGATGGATCGAAGTAATGCATGACGTCCAAGGCAGCTTTGTTGACTGCGCGGAGAGCTTTCAGCAGCGGAGCTTTGTAGTCGAGTGATTCTCCGGTGTAGGCGATGAACACTGTGGGAATACACAAGGTGTCGTCTACCACAAATACGGGTGAAGAAGGATCCCATGCACTGTAACCGCGGGCTTCGAATGTGTTACGGATACCTCCGTTCGGGAATGAAGAACCATCTGATTCCTGCTGTACCAGCAGTTTGCCGGAGAATTCTTCCAGCATGCCGCCTTTTCCGTCGTGTTCCACGAAAGCATCGTGCTTTTCAGCCGTTCCTTCTGTCAAAGGCTGGAACCAGTGAGTGTAGTGAGTAACTCCCAGTTCAATGGCCCATTTTTTCATTCCGTCGGCTACGGCATTGGCGATGCTACGGTCGAGAGAAGCACCGTTGTCAATTACGTCAATCAGTTTGGCATAGACATTGCTCGGCAGATACTTGAACATTTTTTCCCGGTTGAACACGTATTTCGCAAAATACTCACTCGGACGTTCAGCGGGTGAAGGTACGTCTACCGGTTTTTTGTGGAATGCCTTTTCCACTACTCTGAATCTTAATTTTGACATACTACCTTATTTCTTATTTTAAGTTGTTTGGTTTTTATTTGATGTATGGATGTTTATAAACACTGGCAAATTCTCCGGATGCCTTCTTCACATTGGTGACGGTCTCCGAAAGAAGTGAGGCGTACATATCCTTCACCGCTAGGACCGAATCCAACTCCCGGAGTACTTACTACGTGGGCTTCGTAAAGCAATTTGTCGAAGAATTTCCATGCTGTCTGGTTCCCCGGTGCTTTTACCCATAAGTAAGGGGCATTGTCTCCTCCAAAGAACTGGATTCCAGTTTTCGACAGCATTTTTTTCATGATTTTGGCGTTGTCCATGTAATAGCTTACCATTTTTTTCACTTGTTCCTTCCCTTCCGGCGTATAGATGGCTTCGGCTCCCCGTTGGGTGATATAGGAAACTCCATTGAATTTGGTGGACTGGCGTCTGAGCCACAGTTTGTTTAATTGTATCCGTTCGCCTTCCAGTGTGGCGGCCGTCACTTCTTTGGGTATGACCATGTATCCGCAACGCACTCCGGTGAATCCTGCGGTTTTTGAAAAACTCCGGAATTCGATGGCTACCTTTTTGGCTCCTTTTATTTCATATATGGAGTGGGGAATATCCGGGTCTTGTATATATGCTTCGTATGCCGCGTCAAAAATAATAAGGGCATCGTTTTCAATGGCATAATTCACCCATTTTTTGAGCTCGCTTTTCGTAAGGACGGCTCCGGTGGGATTGTTGGGGTAACATAAATAAATGATGTCTATGCGTTGTTTGGGAATTTCGGGTACAAATTTGTTTTCTATCCGGCAAGGCATGTATACGACATTGCTCCATTTGCCGTCTTTTTCCAGTACGCCGGCTCTTCCGCAGGAAACGTTCGAGTCAATATAAGCCGGATAAATGGGATCGGTTACTCCAATGCTGTTGTCATGTCGCAGGATGTCGCCGATGTTTCCTGTGTCCGACTTTGAACCGTCGCTGATGAATATTTCATTGGCGTCGAAGTTGATACCGTGGGCGGCATAATCATGTTTTAGGATAGCCTCGATTAAAAAATCGTAGCCTTGTTCGGGACCATATCCCCTGAACGTTTCCGGATTGCCTAGTTCTCCGGCAGCTTTTTGCATTGCTTCTACACATGCTTTGGGGATAGGAAGGGTCACATCGCCGATTCCCAGATGAATGATGCGGGCCTGGGGATGTGTCACTTTAAAAGAATTTACTCTTTTTACAATATCGGTAAACAAGTAGTTTTCCGGTAATTTGAGCAGGTGTTCGTTGACTAATGCCATTTATTATTCTATTTGCCGGCAAAAGTACGAAAATCATGTCATTTTTAAAAGTATGTGCTCTCTTATTTTCGTATTTTTGGACTTGATATAAGTCAATTATTTGGATTTTTTTCTTACTTTTGCAGTTGAATTTTAAAGATTATCCATAAAATGAATCCAGCTTTGCCTGCTACTAAAAAGCAGAAATTATTGAGAGAGACCAAGGATTATTTAATGATTGCTTTGGGAATGATTATGTATGGTATCGGATGGACCGTGTTTTTGTTGCCAAGTGACATTCCTTCGGGAGCGGTACCCGGAATTGCATCCATTGTGTATTGGGGAACGGGTTTTCCGGTGCAGTATACCTATTTGATTATAAATTTTCTGTTGCTTTTGCTTGCCCTCAAGATTTTGGGACTTAGGTTTTGTTTGAAAACTATTTTTGCGGTTTTCACATTGACTTTCATATTAAGTGTCATCCAAAAGTTTGTATCAGGGCCGTTGATTCATGACCAACCTTTCATGTCGTGTGTACTGGGAGCTTCTTTTTGTGGAGCGGGTATTGGAGTCGCATTCTCGGCCAATGGAAGTACAGGAGGAACGGATATTATTGCGGCTATTGTCAACAAATATCGTGATATTACTTTAGGAAGAGTCATCTTGATTTGTGATATAATCATTATATCTTCCAGTTATTTGGTGTTGCATAATTGGGAAAAAGTGGTGTATGGTTATGTAGTGCTGTTTATTTCCAGTTTTGTGCTTGACCAAGTAGTGAACAGTGCTCGTCAGTCGGTGCAGTTTTTCATCATTTCCAGTAAATACGAAGAAATTGGAGCGCGCATCAACAAGGATCTGCACCGTGGAGTGACATTTATAGATGGAGTGGGTTGTTATACTCATAATGGCGTGAAGATGATGTTTGTTTTGGCTAAAAAGAGTGAGTCGAGCGTAATTTTCCGGTTGATTAAAGATATTGACCCGAAAGCCTTTGTGTCACAAAGTGCGGTGATTGGTGTGTTTGGTGAAGGGTTCGATCGTATTAAGGTTAAATAAATTCTAACGTTAAATTGAATAATATGACAACAAATATAGAGGCTGCCAAGATGATGGTTTCCGGGATGAATTGTCTTCTCAACCGGGAGCAGATTCATGGGTTGGCAGAGATACTGACTTGCAAGAAATATAAAAAAGGGGAGCGGATATTGGATGAAGGTGATGTGTGTCGTTCTATGCTCTATATTGAAAAAGGATTGACGCGTCAGTTTTATTTCAAATATGATAAAGACCTGACAGAACATATTGCTTATGAAGGCGGAGTGGTAATCTGTTTGGAAAGTTATTTGAAGGAAGAACCTACCCGGTTGATGATTGAAACGTTGGAACCGACGGTATTGTGGGAAATCCCTAAAAGCAAAATGGAGCAACTTTCACTGGAAGATGCGGCAATAGGGGCATGGTACCGTAGAATATTCGAACTGTCGTTGATTGAGTCGCAGGTGAAAGCCGATACATTGCGTTTTGAGCCTGCCCACGAACGTTATACCAAACTGCTTCAGCTGCATCCTGAGATTTTGAAGCGTACGCCGCTGGTTTATATTGCTTCTTTGTTGCAGATGACGCCGGAGACACTGAGTAGAGTACGTTCGGCTAGTCTGAACAGTTGACGTCAAAATTGAAAAAAGAATGGAATGGTCTGTGTCAGAACAGAACCATTCCAGCTTCTATTACCATTTTCTTGTCGAAGGCCTGATTTCCTTTGTAGGTACGTGTCCATCCGTATCCGCCGGAAACAAAAAGGCCGAATTTCTTTGTAAGGCTGTATTCCAGGCTGATGCGGGGTTCCAATGCATACAGGCGGGCCGGAAATCCTTGATTCTTGTTGTCTAATGACTCAATGTGATAGTATCCGATATCGGCACTGAGGTCCAGTTTCTTCGTGAGGCTGTGGTATACGCCAGCACGATAAAATCCACTGACAGAGAATGGATGGTTTGTTCCCAAATAATAGGCTCCTGCACCGATTTGTGTATAAGTAAACCGGTTTTTGAAGCGGATTGAAACACTGCCTTTATTGGCATTACCTCCTGAAACAATCATTTGCACACGTGTGTCAGGCTTCAGGTTGATGCATCCTATCTGGTGTGCCGTACTGTCTGTACTTACATTGATGATTCCTATTTGATAGCCTCTCGAATTGCTTTTGGTGTTGACATTCCCGATTCCTAACTGAACACCTTTGTTCTCTACGCTATAGTTGAGCAACGCGCTTTGTACACCTCTATTTTCCACACTGACATTTCCTAAAGCCGCAATCTGCCATCCTTGATTGGATTTTCCGGTGACATTGAGCAAGGAAGTCAATTGTACCCCTCTGGAAGAATTTCCGGAAACGTTCATGAGGCCTCCGATAATCAGTCCGGCTTGTATGTCTTTGTTGACGTTCGCCAGTCCGGCGATGGCCATGCCTCTGAGATCTTCACTGACATTCACCAGCCCGGCGATACCCATTCCTTTAATATCTCCTCCGGAAATATTGCCCAGTCCGGCAACTGACAAACCGTATGTGGAAGTTCCTGTTACATTGGTCAGTCCGGAAAGAATAAAGCCACACGCTCTTTTTCCTGTTACATTGGCAATGCCCGAAATCTGGACACCGGTAGCTTTCAGTCCAGACACGTTGGTCAGTCCGGATAATTGGAGTCCGTAGGAATTGTAATGTTGTAAACTTGATATGACATTGATTCCCAACCCATTCAGACAGGGCGAATTGGTGAATAATCCAACGTTCAGGTACGTTCTTTGAGGAAATTTCTTTTTGTTGGTAATATTCAGTGACACATTCGGTCCTTTTTTCAGTACGCTTTTCTGTTCTGTTTGCTGAGCAAAGAGATGTGTTCCTGCGAGGAGACTTCCCCACAGGAACACCGATATAACTTTAAATCTCATAGTGTTATTTGACATCTTGATAAAGGAAACGTTTAATGCTCTTCTTCGGCGTTTTCTCAAATTCTTCCGGGTAGATTTTGACACGGGCAATCTGAGAGTAGGCAGGAAGTTCTGCATTTACGGCCACTCGGTTTTCTTCCATAATTCTTTCGATATCTTCCTTTGTCAGTCCTTGTTTGAATGCTTCATCGAAGTCTGGATAAATCAGTGCCGCCAGTTTATTGTCACTCTGTTGGATAACGATGTTTTCACATACATAAGGCAGATTGCTCAGCTTTTCCTCAATCTCTTCCGGGTAAATATTTTGTCCGGAAGGGCCAAGTAGCATATTTTTGCTTCTTCCTTTGATTGTGACATTTCCATCCTTGTCCATGATTCCTAAATCTCCGGTATGCAGCCAGCCGTCCGCATCAATGGCTTGGGCGGTCGATTCTGGATTCTTGTAGTATCCCAGCATGACATTTTCGCCTCGGGTGAGAATCTCTCCGACAATGCGTTGCGGATCTGGACTGTCAATTTTAACTTCCATGCGGGGGGCAGCTTTTCCGCAAGACCCCGGTTTGTAGCGCTTCCAGTCTTCGTAACAGATAATCGGCCCACACTCTGTCATTCCATAACCTACTGTGTAGGGGAAATCCAAGCTCCTCAACAGGCGTTCCACATCTTGATTGAATGCCGCTCCTCCAATAATGACTTCATAGAAGTTTCCTCCAAATGCTTGTACCATGTGTTCGCGTACAGCTTCTTTGATTTTATCATTAATAAGTGGAACTCTCAATAGAATTTTCATCTTCAGTGTTTCCAGCTTAGGAAGTACATTCTTCTTAATGATTTTTTCAATAATAAGTGGAACCGAAATCACAATATGAGGTTTGACTTCCGTGAATGCCTGGAAGATAATTTTGGGGCTTGGCATACGGGTTAGGAAATATACATGACAGCCTGCACAAACTTCATAGATAAACTCGAAAGCCAGTCCGTACATGTGTGCCATCGGAAGGATGGAGATTACTTTGTTGCCGGGCTGCATGTGCAGTACCTCGAAGGCAAATTGCGTGTTGGACCACAGGCTGCGGTAAGGAATCATGACACCTTTTGAGAAACTCGTCGTTCCCGATGTATAGTTGATTAAGGCCAGTTCTTCCGGCGTGTCTCTCCGATAGCTGACATGTTCTTTCCGGAAATTACGCGGGAATTTTTTTCCGAACATCTCATTCAGGTGCTCGCGGGCATATTCCAGTTGTTTGCTGCGGCAGACCAGTAAGGTGAAATCGGTCATCAAGATGATTCCTTCCAGATTGGGCATTTCGCTTTCGTTCAACGACTCCCATACCACATCGCCCACAAAAAGCAGGCGGGCATCGGAATGGTTCACGATATTGTGAATGTTGTCTGCCTTGAACTCATGCAGAATGGGAACAGCCACGGCTCCGTAGGTCAGAATGGCCAGAAAAGCGACTCCCCAGTGCGAACTGTTACGTCCGCACAAGGCCACTTTGTCGCCTGGCTTGATACCGCTTTCTTCCAGCAGGATATGTAGTTTTTCTATTTTTCGTGCTACGTCCTTGTATTGCAAGGTGGCGCCTTTGTAGTCTGTCAGGGCGTCAAGGTCCCAGTTTTTCTTGATGCTGTCTTCGATGAAGGCCAGAAAACTTTTTTCCATATAATCGTATTTATTGTTTGCACAAAGTTGGCTCATTTGTGCAAAGATACCGTTTTGTTTCAAGTTACCAAACAAAATAAAATAAAACTATGCTGTTTGGTATGCTTTTCGTAAGGAAAAGGATTATTTTACCTTGAATTTCAGAATCTTTCCTCCGTAGGCTGGAAGTTCCGTGCAGACCGGACTGTCCGGAGAGAAGCAGATGGTTTCCTGTTTCCCTGAGAGCAGGTCCTTGCATTTGCATTTCGGGGAGGGAGTCATTTTCAGGTAATCGAATGCATGCGTAGGGATGTTGACCCCAATCTGTGCGGGAGCATCTCCGAAGTTTACCATAACCAGTAATACTTCATTGGCAAATTTCCGTAGGAAGGCATACTGCTTGTGTTCGTTCATTTGCCATCCGTTCAGATTGACATACATCAAATCGAAAAAGTCACCGTCACTGATGGCCGGTTCATTCTGGCAGATGTGCAGCACGGTTTCATAGAAATGCCGCAATTCCTTTTCTCTTTCATTCAGCAGATGTGTGTTCCAGCGTCCGTGGTTGTTCCAGCGGAAAATGCTGTCCACGCACCAATAGTCGAAAATAGTTGTCCTTCCGTCGCGTCCGCTGAATCCTTCACTGTCCATGCCTTTTTCGCCCAGTTCCTGACCGAAATAGACCATGACCGGATTTTTCCGCAGACAAGCCGAAACGATGAAGGCCGGGATAGCCTTGAATGGGTCTTCGGCAAAGAAGCCGGAGGCGATGCGTTGTTCGTCGTGGTTCTCCAGGAAGTTCAGCATGTGGTCCTGGATGTCGTCCACGCTCTGCCAGCAATGCGTAATGCCGGTGGCTGAGGCATAGTCGCAGGTGATGTTTCTCAGCGTGTCATAAAGGCCCACTTTGTCGTACAAGTAATCAAAGTGTCCATTGTGGATATAGTTCCGGTATTCGTTCGGATTATATACTTCGGCAATAAAGATAATATTCGGGTAAGCAGCTTTGATGCGCGGGATGACCCATCCCCAGAATTCGCAGGGCACCATCTCTGCCATATCACAGCGGAAACCGTCGATTCCTTTTTCGGCCCAGTAGCTCAGTATCTGCTCCATTTTATACCAGGTGTCGGGAATCGGGTCGAAGTGTCCTCCCGTATGGTTGATGTAATCCACTCCATAGTTCAGTTTGACCGTTTCGTACCAGTCGTTCCGGTTAGGCCACGGGTCAAAGCGGTCGTTGCCGGTAGCCTTTGCCGGCATCTCTTCGTAGGTCCCCATTGCAGGGTTGTAGAAATCAATTTCCCCTTCCAGTTTCTGTCCGGGAATGTAGTAGAAATTGTTTTGCGGGTTGAAAGCCTGTGTGCAGTCGTCGTTTTCTCCCAAATCTTTGACTCCCTGTGGCTTGGCGATGGAATGATACTGGCGTGCCACGTGGTTGGGTACGAAATCGATAATCATTTTCAGTCCACATTCATGGGTACGTTTCACCAGCTCCTCGAATTCTTCCATGCGTTTGTCCACATGTTCAGCCAGATCGGGGTCGACATCGTAGTAATCCCGGATAGCGTAGGGAGAACCGGCTTTTCCTTTCACGATGGAAGGATGGTTTTTAGGTATGCCGTAGGCTGTGTAGTCTGTTTGTGAGGCATGGGCCAGCAGGCCTGTATACCAGATGTGAGTGGCTCCCAGCTTTTTGATTTCATGCAAGGCTTGTTTGGTGAAGTCGTTCATTTTTCCACATCCGTTTGTCTCGATGTCTCCGTCCGGCTGGCAAGTTTTGTTTTGGTTGCCGAACAGTCTTGTAAATACTTGGTAAATAATGATTTTCTTTGTCGTCTCCATAGTGAATCTTTATTTCGTATATTGATAAAAATAAAAAGCACGAATTATACGCTTTAGCACGGATGTATGGAAAGGATCCGCCTGTTTCGTATAATTCGTGCCTTGTGTCAGACTTTGAGTCTGCTTATGCTATTCCGTGTGCGTTGACTTCTTTGTTGATTTTCTTGATCAGTCCCTGCAGTACGGCGCCCGGACCACATTCTGTAAAGTCGTCCGCTCCGTCGGCAATCATGTGTTGTACGGTCTGTGTCCAGCGTACAGAAGCCGTGAGCTGTGCTACCAGATTCTTCTTGATTTCAGCCGGGTCTGTATGAGGAAGAGCGTCTACATTCTGGTAAATCGGACATTTCGGGGTGTGGAACTCCGTGGCGTTGATGGCTGCTTCCAGTTCCACCTTGGCAGGGTCCATGAGTGGAGAGTGGAAAGCACCGCCCACTTTCAACGGAAGCGCACGCTTGGCACCGGCGGCTTTCATCAGTTCGCAAGCCTTGTTGATACCTTCGATGCTTCCTGAAATGACAATCTGTCCCGGGCAGTTGTAGTTGGCTGCCACGCAGACTTCTCCTTCAGCAGCAACCGAAGCGCAGATTTCTTCTACCTTTTCATCCGGCAAAGCAATGATGGCCGCCATGGTAGAAGGCTGGGCTTCGCAGGCTTTCTGCATGGCCATGGCACGTGCGTACACCAGTTTCAGTCCGTCTTCGAATGACAAGGCTCCGGCTGCGACCAAGGCAGAGAATTCACCCAAGGAGTGTCCGGCGGTCATTTCCGGCTGGAAAGCATCTCCCATGCACAAGGCAGAGATGACAGAGTGAAGGAATACGGCGGGCTGAGTTACCTTTGTCTGACGCAAATCTTCGTCGGTACCTTCGAACATGATGTCGGTGATGCGGTAACCCAAAATATCATTGGCTTTCTCAAATAATTCTTTGGCAAGTGGAGACGTTTCGTACAGGTCTTTTCCCATACATACGAACTGGGCTCCTTGTCCGGGAAATACAAATGCTTTCATATTTTCTTCGTTGTTTAAGTTATTGCCTGCAAAGGTAATGATTATTTTGACATATTACTCATTTTTGTCGAAAATGTGCATAGGCACAGGCGAATAGAAGTGGTTCAACGGGCCATGTCCGTGTCCGATGCAGACGTCTTTTCCGGATTCGATGCCTAAATAGACATATTGTTTGGCTTTTTCTACGGCACTGGCAACAGGCTCACCCAGAGCCAGATACGTGGCGATGGCCGAGGACAGTGTACAGCCCGTGCCGTGGGTGTTACGGCTTTCTACCTTCGGGGCCGTGAACAGATGGGGGGCGTCATCATCGGCTGTCTGAAGTACATCGCACATTTGTCCGCCGTCCAGGTGTCCTCCCTTGATAAGTACGCCTTTACAGCCCAGTTCCAGCATCTTTTTAGCCTGGCGTTGCATGTCTTCGACGGTATTGATTTTTTGTCCGGCCAGTATTTCGGCCTCACTCAGGTTCGGCGTGATGAGGGTGGCCAAAGGGATTAACCGGGTCGTGATGGCTTCTATGGCTTCATCTTCCATCAGCTTGCATCCACTGGTGGATACCATGACAGGGTCGAAGACCACAAACCGTGGACGGTATTTCTGGAGTGATCCTGCGATGACCTCTACGATTTCCGTATCATTAATCATCCCAATTTTGATGGCTTGCGGGTGGATGTCCTCCATGACAGCCTCTATTTGTCCTTTCACATAGGCAGGAGGAACAGGATGAATGCCTGTCACTCCGCAAGTGTTTTGTACAGTGATGGCGGTAATGGCACTGGCCGCGTAGGCTCCCAGTGCAGAAATGGCTTTGATGTCGGCTTGGATGCCCGCTCCACCGCTACAGTCGGAACCGGCGATGGTCAATATACAGGGGTAAGTTCTCATTTTCAGTAGATAATTTTTTACAAAGATAGGAAATATTCAAAATTAATCATTTAACTTTGCGTAGTTACCAAGAAAAGTTTGTTATGAATCCAACGAATAATCATGTGGTCATTATGGCCGGAGGCATAGGCAGTCGCTTTTGGCCGATGAGCAGTCCGGAAATGCCCAAGCAGTTCATTGACGTGCTGGGTTGCGGACGTACGCTCATTCAATTGACAGTCGACCGTTTTAAAGCTGTATGCCTGCCGGAGAATATTTGGATCGTGACTTCAGCCAAGTATGCGGATATTGTAAAGGAACAGCTTCCCAAAGTGGCTGAAGATCATATTTTGCTTGAACCGTGCCGCCGTAATACGGCCCCTTGCATTGCGTATGTAAGCTGGAAAATCAAGGCCCGTAATCCAAAGGCCAATATCGTGGTGACTCCCAGCGATCATATTGTAATGAATGTGCGTGAGTTTGCCCGTGTGGTGACTTCCGCCATGAAGTTTACTGCTGATTCGGACGCTATCGTGACCTTGGGAATGAAGGCCAACCGTCCGGAAACAGGTTATGGATACATTGAGGCTGACTTGTCGATGGCCTGTCCTTCAAATAAGGAAATATATCGTGTTGACGCTTTCCGTGAGAAACCAGACCTTGCTACGGCTGAACGTTACTTGCAGCGGAGCAATTATTTCTGGAATGCGGGGATTTTTGTATGGAATGTAAATACAATTGTCAATGCCATACGGGTTTATCAGCCGGTAATGGCCAAGATATTCGAACGTTTGCTTCCTTATTTTTATACGGATAAAGAACAGGAGATGGTAAACGAACTGTTCCCGTCGTGCGAAAACATTTCAGTAGACTACGCTATTATGGAAAAGGCGGATGAGATTTATGTCTTCCCGGCCTCTTTCGGCTGGAGTGATTTAGGCACGTGGGGTTCGCTTCATGAAAATTCCAAGCGTGATGCACACAACAATGTATGCATCGGTCCTGATATAAAGATGTATGAATCACGTAACTGCGTAGTGCATGCCACTCAGGAGAAGAAAGTCGTCATACAAGGGTTGGACGGATATATTGTAGCTGAAAAGAACAATACATTGCTGGTATGCCGTCTGACGGAAGAGCAGCGTATCAAGGAATTCTCTACAGAATAAGGAAGGTTATATATAGCAGAAAAGGGACAACCCGCATGTGTCGGTGGTTGTCCCTTTTTCTTTATTAATATGGGTTATGGATGGGTCGTTACTTGAGAGCCGCCAGTGCAGCTTCGTAATCGGGTTCTTCTACAATTTCCGGTACCAGCTGCGTGTAGATGACTTTTCCTTCCGGGTTTATGATAACTACGGCGCGAGCCAGCAGTCCACACAAAGGACCGTCTGTCATCAGTACGCCATAATCTTTTCCGAAAGTAGAAGTGTAACGGTAGTCTGACAGCGGGATGACGCGTTCGATACCTTCAGCCGTGCAGAAACGTCCTTGTGCAAACGGCAGGTCTTTGGAAATAGCCAGCACCAGTGTGTTTTCCATACCGGCAGCCAGCTGGTTGAACGTGCGGACAGAAGCGGCACATACGCCGGTATCCATACTTGGGAAAATGTTCAGCACCACGAATTTACCTTTGGCATCTGCCAGGGTAAATGAGCTGAGATCACCTCTTACCAATGAAAAATCGGGAGCCTGTGCTCCTTTTTGTATAAACTCTCCGGCCAGTGTGACGGGAGCTCCTTGAAATAAAGTTGTAGCCATAATGAATCTATTTTTGAATAATCGTCATAAATATAACAATAAAAACCATAAAATGTTTTGGAGAATGATAGCGCAGAGACTTTTTTTTATTTACTTTGCATCCGCTAACTATTTATAGATAAAATTGATGGAACGAAAACTGAAAGACTATGCGGTTCTTGTTTTAAAAGGAATGGGGATGGGAGCCGCCGACGTAGTGCCCGGAGTGTCGGGAGGAACCATTGCCTTTATCGTAGGCATTTATGACGAACTGATCAATTCAATTAAAAGTATCAACTTGGAAAGCCTGAAACTTTTCTTTACGGGAAAATGGGGGGCGTTTTGGAAGAAAATCAATGGAAACTTCTTGTTTTTCTTGCTGGCAGGCATTGGCATCAGTGTCTTTTCGTTGGCTAAGCTCATAACCTGGCTGTTGGTTGACCATCCGGTATTGGTGTGGTCGTTCTTTTTCGGGCTGGTACTGGCTTCCACTTGGTTCGTTTCAAAGGATATTAAGGAATGGAAGAGCTGGAAAACGTGGGTAGCTTTTGTCATTGGTGTAGTGATAGCGTTTTATATTACGGTGGCTACTCCTGCTGAGACGCCGTCGAATTTGCTTTTTATTTTTCTGTGCGGAGCCATTGCCATTTGTGCCATGATTCTCCCGGGTATTTCCGGTAGTTTTATTTTGGTTCTGTTGGGAAAATACTTTTTCATCATGGATGCCGTCAAGACGTTGGATGTGGTGGTGATAGCTGTATTTGGAGCGGGTGCCTGCATCGGAATCACTTCTTTCTCACGGATTTTGTCGTATGCGTTGGCACATTTCCGTAACATCACCCTTGCTGTACTGACTGGTTTTATGCTGGGTTCTTTGAATAAGGTATGGCCCTGGAAAGAAGTGGTGGAAACTTTCGTGGATAGCCACGGGGAAGTGAAACCATTGGTGGAACATAATATTCTTCCCAATGCCTATGTAGCTGAGGCCGTTGTGCTAATGGTTGTAGGATTCTTTCTTGTGTATTTTTTGGAAAAATTGTCTGCCAAGACGCCGGTGCGTTAAGGCTTTTATAAAGTGGTGAGAAGGTCGTTGAACTCTCTTTTCTAAGGGAGTACAGCGACCTTTTCTTGTAGGATAGAAAGATTGATAAAACGTCGAAGTGTTTTGTCTGAAACGTCGAAGCGTTTAAAGTAAAACGCCTTTGCGTTTTAGTCCAAACACAAAGGCGTTTTCGTCAACCGTCAAAAAGCGGTGTAATTCTTTCTTAGAATTTCTTAAAACAAGCGTTTTTCAGCTTTTGCAAAGGCGGATTTATTTATTGATTTTACTCCATGTATCTTTTAATGATACGGTACGGTTGAACACCAAGTGTTCCGGAGTAGAATCTTTATCTACGTTGAAGTAACCGATACGCTGGAACTGCAGGTAGTCGAGCGGTTTGGCATCGGCCAGGAATTTCTCGACGTAACATTCGTGCAGTACCTTCAATGAATCCGGATTGATCATTTCCTGCATTGCTTCCAGTGCGGAGCATCCTTTGGCTTCGCGGATGGCAGCCATTTCGTCGCGTGGATTTTCTACCTTCCACAAGCGGTCGTACAAACGTACTTCTGCTTTCAGGCAGTGGTTGCAGCTTACCCAGTGGAGGGTTCCTTTCACCTTGCGGTTGGCTTCCGGCATTCCGCTCTTTGTGTTCGGGTCGTATTCTGCATAGACTTCCACCACGTTTCCGTTTTCGTCTTTCTTGCAGCCCGTACATTTCACGATGTAGGCATTTTTCAGGCGGACTTCCTGTCCTGGAGTCATACGGAAGTATTTTTTCGGTGCATTTTCCATGAAGTCGTCGCGTTCCATCCAGAGTTCACGGCTGAATTCAATGGTATGTGTGCCGGCGCTCAGGTCTTCCGGATTGTTGATGGCTTCCATTTCTTCCACTTTTCCTTCCGGATAGTTGGTCAGAATCAGTTTCACTGGATTCAGCACGGCAGACACACGGGTGGAACGTACGTTCAGGTCTTCACGTACGGCACTTTCCAGCAGGGCGAAATCGTTCAACGCGTCGTAAGTGGTATAACCGATTTTGTCGATGAACTTGCGGATGGATTCCGGAGAATAACCACGGCGACGGAATGCACAGATGGTCGGCATTCGGGGGTCATCCCATCCGTCTACCAGTCCTTCTTTCACCAGCGTCAGCAGGTTACGCTTGCTCATCAGCGTATAGCTCAGGTTCAGTTTGTTGAACTCATACTGGTGTGGGCGGTTGTCGTTCAGGTCTTTGCCCTCTTTTACCCAGTCGACGAACAAGTCGTACAGCGGGCGGTGTACCACGAATTCCAGTGTACACAGTGAGTGGGTTACGCCTTCAAAATAGTCGCTCTGTCCGTGTGCGAAGTCGTACATCGGATAAGCCTTCCATTTGTCACCCGTACGGTGGTGTGGCGTTTTTACCACACGGTAGATAATCGGATCGCGGAAGTGCATGTTCGGGTTGGCCATGTCAATCTTGGCACGCAACACCATCTTGCCCTCTTCAATTTCTCCGGCATTCATTTTCTGGAACAGTTCCAGGCTTTCTTCAATCGGACGGTTGCGGTAAGGACTTTCCGTTCCAGGTTGGGTAGGAGTACCTTTCTGGGCGGCGATTTCTTCTGAAGTCTGCTCATCCACGTATGCTTTTCCTTCCTTAATCAGACGGATGGCGAAGTCCCAAAGTTGCTGGAAATAATCAGATGCATAATATTCGTGTCCCCACTGGAATCCAAGCCACTGGATGTCTTCCTTGATGGCTTCTACATATTCCACATCTTCCTTGGTGGGGTTGGTGTCATCAAAACGCAGGTTGCATACGCCGCCGTAGCGCTGGGCAATTCCGAAGTCCAGGCAGATGGCCTTTGCATGTCCGATGTGCAGGTATCCGTTGGGCTCAGGCGGGAAACGGGTCTGTATTCTTCCGCCGTTTTTACCTTCCTGTAAGTCTTTCTCTACAATTTGCTCAATGAAATTCAGACTCTTCTTTTCTGAATTTTCAGTCGTATTTATCTCTGTCATACGGAAACTTTTTATTTTTTCTTTTATGGTTGCAAAAATAGTAAAAATAATCGCCGTGTGAATAAATGCGGAAAATATTTCTGCAAATGGATGCGTTTTACTTAATTTTGCTTATCTTTGTAAGAGCACACGGATGTATGTTGTTAATAATGGCAAATGAAAGAAAATGAAAAAAAACGCAGAATGTGTTTTATGACATGTTTTTTTATTTGGTTACCTGAAAAAAACGCCGCATCTTTGTGCCGTTATCCTGAAAACAATCTTTTTACCTTAAGAAAAAAAACTAATACCTATTGAAAACTTAAAAAGGCCCTTTGTGAAAAGCGCCTTTTTTTTTGTCCTTACATTTCTGTTTCATTTTTGTTTCTTCATTTCTTTTTAGGTTCTCGAATGGGGGTATTGTACCGTTTTGTCATAAACTTTGGCTATCTTTACAAAGATTTAGGATACGCCATAGCCAAAGTCAAGAAAACTGTATTTTCTGTTTGGCTCTGCGCTTGGCTTTCACTATCTTTGAACGATATTTAAATTGATAGTGTATGTCACAACCATTGGCTGAAAGAATGCGTCCGAAGACGCTGGATGAATATATAGGTCAGAAACACTTGGTGGGAGAAGGGGCTGTGTTGCGTAGAATGATTGAATCGGGACGGATCTCCTCATTTATCCTGTGGGGACCTCCGGGAGTAGGGAAAACCACTTTGGCTCAGATTATAGCCAACCGGCTGGAGGTACCTTTTTATACATTGAGTGCAGTTACTTCGGGAGTGAAGGAAGTGCGCGAAGTCATTGAAAAGGCCAAGGCGAACTGGTTTTTCTCTCAGCAGAGTCCTATTCTGTTTATCGATGAGATTCACCGGTTCAGCAAATCACAGCAGGATTCACTGCTGGGAGCTGTAGAGACAGGTACGGTGACCCTGATAGGAGCTACTACCGAAAATCCCTCGTTCGAAGTCATCCGGCCGTTATTGTCTCGCTGTCAGCTTTATGTATTAAAACCACTGGAAAAGGAGGATTTGCTGGAACTGATACACCATGCTTTGGAAAAAGACGCGGTGCTGAAAGAGCGGAAGGTGGAGCTGAAGGAGACGGATGCCATGCTTCGTTATTCGGGAGGCGATGCCCGCAAGTTGTTGAACATTTTGGAGCTGGTCATCGAGTCGGAAGCTGAGGATCCCGTAGTTATTACGGATGAGAAAGTGGTGGCAAATCTGCAACAGAATCCGCTGGCGTATGATAAGGAGGGAGAAATGCATTATGACATTATCTCTGCTTTCATCAAGTCGATCCGGGGGAGCGATCCCGACGGAGCCTTGTACTGGCTGGCCCGGATGGTGGAAGGAGGGGAAGACCCGGCTTTCATAGCCCGGCGTCTGGTGATTTCGGCTGCGGAAGATATCGGTCTGGCCAATCCCAACGCGTTGCTGCTGGCCAATGCGGCTTTTGAGGCGGTGATGAAAATCGGCTGGCCTGAGGGACGGATTCCTTTGGCAGAGGCAACGGTGTATCTGGCAACCAGTCCGAAAAGTAATTCGGCATACGAGGGAATCAATTCGGCTTTGCAACTGGTGCGCGATACAGGCAATCTGCCGGTTCCGCTTCATTTGCGTAATGCTCCGACGAAGCTGATGAAACAGCTGGGTTACGGAAAAGACTATAAGTATGCGCATGCGTATAAGGGAAATTTCGTGAAGCAGGACTTTCTGCCGGAAGAAATCCGTACACAGCGTTTATGGCATGCGCAGGAGAATCCTTCAGAGCAGAAAATGAAGGATCGGATGGTCGGACTGTGGGGAGAACGTTTTAAAGAATAACATATAATAATCTAAGGAGGATAAAAGATGAAGATTGTCGTATTAGATGGATATACATTGAACCCGGGCGATTTGTCTTGGGATGCTTTGAAAGAGTGGGGAGAACTCACCGTGTACGAACGGACGGCTCCCAAAGAGGTGTTGAAGCGTGCTGCCGGTGCGGAAGTGCTGTTTACCAATAAAGTGGTATTGGATGCGGATACGATTGAAAAGTTGCCGGATTTGAAATACATCGGCGTGCTGGCTACTGGATATAATATTGTTGACATAGAAGCGGCATCCCGCCGGGGAGTGGTCGTGACGAACATTCCGGCGTATAGTACGAAGTCGGTGGCTCAGATGGCATTTGCCCATATCTTGAACATTGTACAGCGGACAGGACATTATGCCGAGGAAGTGAGGAATGGAAGGTGGAGTGGTCAGGCGGACTTTTGTTTCTGGGATACACCGCTGCATGAACTCGACGGAAAGAAGATGGGAATCATCGGTTTCGGCAATACTGGTCGGGCCACAGCTCGCATTGCCGTCAGTTTCGGACTGGATGTGTATGCCTATACCAGCAAATCGGCCATGGAACTTCCTCCCGAAGTGCATAAATGTCCTTCATTGGACGAACTGTTCCGGAAATGTGACATTGTAAGCCTGCATTGTCCGTTGGCAGAAGATACCCGTGAACTGGTAGATGCCCGTAAGCTGAGTTTGATGAAGCCGACTGCCATTCTGATTAATACAGGCCGTGGCGGACTGGTCAACGAGCAGGATTTGGCAGATGCCTTGAACGGGGGGAAGATTGCAGCTGCCGGTTTGGATGTGCTTTCTTCTGAACCACCTCGTGCCGATAATCCGTTGCTGAAGGCACGTAATTGTTACATAACTCCTCATCAGGCTTGGGCCACCAGCGAGGCGCGTGTCCGGTTGATGAATCTCGCTGTAAACAACCTGAAGGCTTTCGTGGAAGGTTGTCCGGTAAATGTGGTATCAAGATAAACAGGGAGTGACGTATGACAAAGGAAGAACGTATAGAAAAGGCGGTCGGCCTGTTTAAGGAAGGATATAATTGTTCACAATCGGTGGTAGGAGCATACGCCGATTTGTATGGGTTTACGTTTGAACAGGCGATGCATATTTCAGCTTCGTTTGGTGGAGGCATTGGAAGGATGCGTGAAACTTGTGGAGCGGCTTGTGGTATGTTTCTGTTGGCCGGGTTGGAACGGTGTGCCAAGGATGGAGCCGACCGTGAAGGGAAGGCAGCCAATTACAAGCTGGTACAGGAACTGGCCGGAAAGTTCAAGGAGGAGTGCGGGTCGCTTCGTTGCGCCGATTTGTTGGGACTGTCTAAAAAAGAACCTATTGTTTCTACGCCGGAAGCCCGTACTCCTCAGTATTATGCCAAGCGACCATGTGCTCGAATGGTGGAAACTGCAGCGAAAATTTGGGGAGATTTCTTGGAAAATGAAGGAAAATTGTAATAAGATACGCTTTTCTCAATTTTAAAATGAAAGTTTCCAGTTTTTCTGTATGCATTTATCTTGTTTTTTGTTAATTTTGCCACAGTTTGATGCGCGTCAATTTTAGATGTATAATTATAAAAGCAAAAAGACTATGTTAAAAGAAAAAGCAGGTGTCATTGCCGGACAAATCTGGGAGGCACTGAATGAAACAGAAGGCAAAACTCAGAAGCAGCTTAAAAAAGAAGCCAAATTGAAAGCAGACAAGGACTTGTTCTTGGGATTGGGTTGGTTGCTGAGAGAGGATAAAATTGAAACAAGTGAAGTGGATGGGGAATTGTTTGTAAAATTGAAATAATTCTTTAAGAAAATAGAAAAGTGCGCTGGCTGGGATGGAAGTCCGGGTGAGCGCACTTTTTTTGTTTTAGTGGGAAGCTTGTTTATAGCATCCTTCGGCGGTTTCCTCACAAGGTGTATCCGATGTTTCGAACTCGATGGTAGAATGCGAAATACCATGTGCGGAAAGCAGCTGTTTCAGTTGATGTTTGGTGTTCTCCATGTCCGAAAGTTTGGGGATTACGATATGGAGAGTAGCTGCATTTTCAGTGGTGCTGACAGCCCATATATGCAAGTGATGCCAGCTTTCCACTCCGGGAACCCGGTTGATTTCTGTTTCCAGTTTTTCCAATTGAATCTGTTCGGGGACAGCATCCAAACACAAATACAGACTTTCTCTGAGCAGTTTCCAGGTAGACAACAGAATAATGATGGCGATAGCCATTCCGATAAAGGCATCAATGACGTAGCATTGTGTAAAACTGATGAGAATTCCGGAAAGGACTACTCCCACCGAAACCAGGGTATCCATTGCCATGTGCAGAAACGCTCCCTTTATGTTCAGGTCGTTTTTCTGGCCTTTCATCAGGAGGAGAGCTGTGGCCCCGTTGACCAGGATGCCTATGCCGGCTGTCCAGGAAATCGCCTCACCAGAGATGGGGGCCGTACTTCTAAGTTTGTAGATACTTTCAATCAGAATGCCTCCTACGGAGATGAGCAGGATAACAGCATTGACCAGTGAAACCAGGACAGTACTTTTTTTATATCCATAAGTGAAGTGTCGGTTCCCTTTTCGGGCAGCCATTCGGATGGCAAAGAGTGAAAGCAGGAGACTGAATACGTCGCTCAGGTTATGTCCGGCGTCAGAGAGCAGTCCCAGTGAATGATAGATAAATCCGATACCCGCTTCTACAATGACAAACAGCAGGTTCAGCAGGATACAGACAATGAAGGTGGTGCTCACGGATTGTATGACGTGATGATGTGCGTGGGCATGTGAATGAATGTGTGACATAAGTATTTGTTTTTGTTTCTGCCGCGAAGTTAAGTGCTTTTGTGGCATCTTGTACCAGGGAGGTGACAATAACAACCTGGTTGCAGCAGAAGTCGGATGTGGAAAGAAGATGAGGCGATTTTGACGGAAACTATTATCTTTGCAGCAAATCAAAGAGATAAAGTCATGAAAAAAATGGTATGTCCGCAATGTAAGATTGCCGCAATGTATGTAAAGAATGCAGCTGGGGAACGTCGGCTGGTGTATGTGACTTCAGAAGGAGAAGTCGTTCCTAAGAAGGAAGATGAATCGCTTGTGGGCTTCAACCTGGAAGAAGTCTTTTGTCTGGGTTGCTCGTGGCATGGTTCACCTAAACGTTTGGTAAAGTATTGAACTTTCAGCCCTTTGGCCTGGATATATGATGAAATCTGAAGAATAGTCTATTTATCGTGAGTTATAGTCTAGTTTATTTGGAAAAGAAAAAAGGTGAAATAAAAAAATATACTTATCTTTGTCTATATTTTATGCTTTTTAAAGAACAAAGATAAGTATGGAAAAAGTAATTATTAACTCGTACGAAGAGTTTGAAAAGTTGGTAGGTCAGCAGATTGGAGTATCCGACTGGCTGGAAATTCCACAGGAGCGTATTAATCAATTTGCTGATGCCACATTGGACCATCAGTGGATTCACGTAGATATAGAACGTGCCAAGATGGAAAGTCCTTATAAGAGTACCATTGTGCATGGTTACCTGACGTTGTCTCTGCTTCCTTATTTGTGGAATCAGATTATTGAAGTTAATAATCTGAAGATGATGGTCAATTACGGGATGGATAAAATGAAATTCGGTCAGGCAGTTTTGTCGGGACAAAGCGTAAGACTGGTAGCAAGTCTGCATTCACTGGTCAATCTGCGCGGAGTAGCAAAAGCCGAAATAAAATTTTCTATTGAAATCAAGGATCAGAAGAAGAAAGCACTGGAAGGTATAGCTACTTTCCTGTATTATTTCAATTGATGTTTTTATTTTTATTGTAGAGAGGAAAAATGTCGGAAGTGAGCCGGGCGTATCTATGAGCTGAGGACTTACTTCCGGCTTTTTTTTTTAGAATTTCAGTGAAGCATAGAAACCGCAATAGCCATCGCCTGCTACCGGACTGAGGGATAGGTCATGTTTCTTTGCAAATGGGCGGGTAAAGATATAAGAACTTCCTGCTCCGATGGCAGCGCCAGCTGCTACATCCCACCAGTCGTGTTTTTTTCCATATACCCGGCTCCAGCCTACGTAAGTGGATACCACATAAGCGGGCAGTCCCCATTTCCATCCATAACGTCGTTGGATGAAAGAAGCAGCTGCGAAAGATACGGAAGTATGCATGGAGGGAAATGAATGATTGTCGCTGTAGTCAGGCCGTTCTTTTTTGACGGCATATTTCAGGGCGTAGGTTACCCCCAGTGTCGTAACTCCGGCCAGTGCTCCTTGTTTCAGTCCTTCCCAGTCTTTTTGAATGAGAATGGCTGTCAGTCCGGCTACGGGTAGCAGGACTGCTCCAATGTCGCCGGAAGTACGAACAGCCTTCCGTTGACTGCTGATTTCAAGTTGCTGGGCTTGAAGAGGCAGGGTGAGGCAGAGAACTGCCAGAAAAAATAGAATCTGTTTCATTACAGGGCAAGAAATTTGGGTAGAAAGATAATGCATCCAATGGTTGCGGCACCGATAGCCAGTATCAGTACGGCTCCGGCCGCCAGGTCTTTGGTTCGCTTGATTGCTTCGTTGTAGCCGGGAGAAACCAAATCAGCCAAGGCCTCAATCGAGGAATTGACAGCTTCTGCAGCCAATACCATGGCGATGGCGAATACGATGGCAATCCATTCGATAGGAGATAGTCCGGTTACACATCCGGCTATTATGGCGCATCCGGCTGCAAAGCAGTGAATCCAGGCATTGTGTTCGCGAGTAACGAGCAAACGGATGCCGTTGCCTGCAAACTTGAAGCTTCGGAGCCGTTTCCGTAAGGTGAATCCTTCGTTCTTCATCTTCAAAAACTTAAATTTCTACCGTAACTTCTACCGGGCAATGGTCGGAACCGAATATTTCAGTGTGAATTTTAGCTCCCTTCAATTTGTCAGAAAGGCTGGCTGAAGCCAGGAAATAATCAATACGCCACCCTGCATTCTTTTCGCGTGCCTTGAAACGATAAGACCACCAAGAATAGATGTTGGTCTGGTCAGGGTAGAAATGGCGGAAGGTGTCAATGAATCCTGCATCGAGCAGCTGTTGAAACTTTTCACGTTCCTGGTCGGTGAATCCGGCATTCATTCGGTTCGTTTTTGGATTCTTCAGGTCAATTTCCTTGTGAGCCACATTCAAGTCTCCGCATACCAGAACCGGTTTGATTTGGTCGAGTTTCTTTAAATAGTTCCGGAAGTCATCATCCCATGTCATACGGTAGTCCAGTCGTTTCAGACCATCTTGTGAATTGGGGGTATAAACCGTTACCAGGAAAAATTTTTCCATTTCCAAAGTAATGACACGTCCTTCACGGTCATGTTCTTCGAGTCCCAGCCCATAGGTTACTTGTAAAGGTTGATGCCGGGTAAAGATGGCCGTACCGGAATAGCCTTTTTTTTCGGCATAGTTCCAATAGGAAGTATAGCCTTCAAAAGAAAGGTCAAGTTGTCCTTCCTGCATTTTTGTTTCCTGCAGGCAGAAAAAGTCGGCATCAAGCTGGTTAAACACTTCTCGGAAACCTTTGTCGCAGCAGGCACGCAGCCCGTTTACGTTCCAGGATATCAGTTTAATCATACGAGTTATTTTTTCAAGTCAAATAAATAGGTGAGACGTCCGCCGATATATGAATGTGCGGAACGTGAGAAATAATCTTTTTTAGTGTTATTATAAAAATCGCTCAGTCCGAAATAGTAGCGGGCTTCCAGCAGGAAGTGTCCGATACCGGTGCGTATTTCCACGCCTCCGCCTCCTACGATTCCGTAGTCGAATTTCCGGTCGGCAAATTTCCCATACTGTTCAATGGTACCTTGCGGACGGTTGGATGTATTCCAGGTGGATGGGTCACTATAAAATTCTTTTTCTCCCATCAGAAATCCGATTTGCGGGCCGAGGTTCAAGATGAATCGGGCTCCGTTACCTTGGTCTTTTCCGAAGGCAAGATGTGCCAGTAGAGGAATTTCTATGTAGTTCATGGCCCGGTGGTAGGTGTTGTTACTGCCATCCTCAATCACTTCTTTCCATCCTCGTTGGGAGAAGTTGATTTCGCCTTGGATACCACAAATCATCTTGAAGTATTTTTCGGAGATATAGCGGACGGTGAGTCCGAATTCCGGAGCAATGAAGTTGGTCTGTTTGATGCTGGGAGTAAAGCTGACAGAGTTCAGGTTGACTCCTCCGTTGATTCCTACTGACAGATTATGCCGTTCGTCTTGCAGCTGGGCATGAATGAATTGTGGAATCAGGCAGAGCAGACTACACACGAATAGGATTTGCCGAAATCTTTTCATCTTATTCAAAATCAAGTTTAATCAGTTCGTAGTCTTTGGTCAGGTGGACAAAGAATACTTTCTGGTTGATAAAGCCTCCCCAGTTGTTTACTCGTTCAAATTTGAATCCGGTCTGTATGGGGGTGACGTTCACTTTATTCAGGTTGTCTTCCAGTTTGTTGCCTTGCTGTGAGAGACCTTTCAGGAAAAAATATCCTGTATCAAATCCCAGCATGCCATATTTGGGGAAGGTATTGGCCATGTCTTTGCTATACCAACGGCGGTAGTTTTGGGCAAAGCGTACTGCTTCTGGAAACAGATTGTTGGTATAGAAGGATGAATAGAAATACGTATCCAGCTCATAGAAGCTGGCAAGATGTTCTTGCGTATAAGTCTGCCATTCCGGATAACCGAATAAGTGCATGTTGAAGTTCGGGTGCGACCGCAATACATTGCTCAATTGAGGAAGTATTCTGGTCAGGGCACTGCTTCGCCCGGAAGTCGGGATGAAAATATTTTCCCGTAGCGTATCCATGGCGGCAATGATTTTTTCAGGGGCAAGGTTTGTGCCCAGCTGTATCTGTTTGAATCCGATACGATTGTCTTTCAGCTCATTTTTCATTCCATTGATAAATTCTGTCTTCTCTTTATCTCCGTTGGCCACATCGATGAATACAATGTTTGTCCGACTGAATTTTCGGAGGAAATGTTCATACACTTCGGAATAGAAGTAAGATTGTGGAGTGTTTATTTGATAAATCATCGGATTGTTGAACACTTGGTCCACTTTCGGAGCAAAAGGAATGACCAGGCGGATTTTATTGCGTTTGGCAAAGTCGGATAACTGTCCAATCTGGGCTGTATGGACAGGTCCGAAAATTATGTCCATGTTTTTCATTTCCGGCTGGTTTAAAATACCGGAAATGACGCTGGAACTTCCTTTGGTATCGTATGTGTATAAATTAATGGATACACCTTGACGTTTCAAACTGTCCATAGCCATCAGGAATCCTTCGTAATATTCCACCATACGTGTCTGTTCGTCCGATTTGGCATTGTTGACAGATGTAAACGGGAGCATGACCGCAGCTTGGATAGTATGAAAGGATTTGGGAGCCAGTCTGGTCTGATTAAAAAGTTCTTCATTCGATGGACTGGTGGATGGGGCGACGGGCTGTTGTTTGCTTGCCTGAGTATTTTTAGGATAAGGGATGAAGAGGTACATTCCTTTCTTTAATTTTCCAGTCTTTAACTCCGGATTCAGCTCCAAAAGGTCTTCTTGTGAAATGTTATATTCCTGGCAAATACTGAAGATGGTTTCTTTTCGTTCTACCTTGTGCATTTCCTTCCAGTCTTTTTGGGATATGGCGGAACTGGTAGGGCGAGTCTCGGCTGGTTGGGAAACAGGTGCTGTAGCATTCTCTGTCGGGATGGAAATAACTTGGCCAATACGGAAGTTGCTGGCGCTTAGTCCTGGGTTGGCATCACAGATGGCTTGTGCACTGACATTGTATTTTACGGTCAACTGATACAAGGTTTCTCCAGCCTGTATGGTGTGAAACGTATTTTTTTCGTTGGAAGAAACATTGTTCGTCTGTGGTATTTTCAGTGCTTCTCCGGCGCGAATTTGTTTGTCGCTTCCCGGATTCAGGCGGACGATATCATCCACTGTCACATGATACATGCTTGCAATGGAGTAGAGGCTTTGGCCTTTACTTACTGTATGTAGAAAATAATTGTTTCCGTTTTGTGCGTGGAGAGCCGTTTGGGCACTTCCAATCGTTAAAGCCAGTGAAAGACAAACTATCTGAAAGAATCTCATGGTCATTTATGGATTGATTGAGTGGCAAAAGTACAAAAAAAATTGCATTGTAGGATGAAAATGGAAAAGTAAATATCTCTATCTTTGCAAAGATATCATTGAAGGATAATATGACTGAAGGAACTGAAACGATTTGTGTGCAGGGGGCCCGGGTACACAACTTGAAAAATATAGATGTAGAAATTCCCCGTGATAGTTTGACGGTGATTACCGGATTAAGTGGAAGTGGAAAATCTTCCTTGGCCTTCGACACCTTGTTTGTGGAAGGACAGCGGCGTTATATCGAGACCTTTTCGGCGTATGCCCGTAATTTCCTGGGAGGAATGGAACGTCCGGATGTGGATAAGATTACGGGACTGAGTCCGGTGATTTCCATCGAGCAGAAGACGACCAATAAGAATCCACGTTCTACGGTAGGAACCACTACAGAAATATATGATTATCTGCGTTTGTTGTTCGCGCGGGCAGGCACGGCTTATTCGTATCTGTCGGGAGAGAAGATGGTGAAGTACACCGAAGAGCAGATTTTGGATTTGATTCATCGGGATTATAAGGGAAAACGAATTTTTATTCTGGCTCCTTTAGTTCGGACACGTAAAGGACATTATAAAGAGTTGTTCGAGCAGGTGCGTAAGAAGGGTTACCTTTATGTCCGGGTAGACGGGGAAATCAAGGAGATTGTCCATGGCATGAAATTGGACCGTTACAAGAACCATGACATTGAGGTAGTGATTGACAAAACGGTGGTGACGGACAAGGAAGACAGCCGGTTGAAGCAAAGTGTGTCTACAGCCATGCAGCAGGGCGACGGCCTTCTCATGATATTGGATGCACAGACCGAGAGTGTACGTCACTATAGTAAGCGACTGATGTGTCCGGTGACAGGATTGTCCTATAAGGAACCTGCACCGCATAATTTTTCGTTCAATTCGCCACAGGGAGCATGTCCGCGTTGCAAGGGATTGGGGTACGTCAATTTGATTGACGAGGACAAGGTGATTCCCGACCGTTCGTTGTCTGTCTATGAAGGAGCGGTCGCCCCGTTGGGAAAATACAAGAATGTGATGATTTTCTGGCAGCTGGAAGCCTTGTTGGAACGTTATGAGGCCACGCTGAAAACGCCGGTAAGTGAATTGCCGGAAGATGCCATCAATGAAATCTTGTACGGATGCGATGAGCGTCTGAAAATCAAGAGTACATTGATTCATACCACTTCCGATTATTTTGTAGTGTATGAAGGGATTGTCAAGTATATCCAGATGATGCAGGAAAAGGAGGCTTCGGCTACCGCACAGAAATGGGCGGAACAGTTTGCTAAGACGGATGTGTGCCCGGAATGTAAGGGGGCACGTCTGAACAAGGAGGCTTTGCATTTCCGTATTCATGACAAGAATATTTACGAACTGGCCACCATGGATATCAGTGAACTGTATGACTGGGTGTGTCATGTGGAGGATTTTCTGGAAGAAAAGCAACGTCTGATTGCGACGGAAATCTTGAAGGAAATACGTACCCGCTTGAAGTTCTTGCTGGATGTGGGACTGGATTATCTTTCTCTGAACCGTTCTTCGGTCACTTTGTCGGGCGGAGAGAGTCAGCGTATCCGTCTGGCCACTCAGATTGGTTCCCAGTTGGTCAATGTGCTGTATATCTTGGATGAGCCCAGCATCGGGTTGCATCAGCGTGACAATATCCGGTTAATCAATTCCTTGAAAGAACTGCGGGATTTGGGAAATACTGTGATAGTGGTGGAGCATGACAAGGATATGATGCTGGCCGCAGACTACATTGTAGACATGGGGCCGAAAGCCGGTCGGTTGGGAGGAGAGGTAGTCTTTTCCGGTACTCCGGCAGAAATGCTGAAAACCGATACGCTGACCTCACAATATTTGAACGGGAAGATGAGCATTGAAGTGCCGGCGGAGCGGAGAAAGGGCAATGGGTATTCTTTGATTCTACGAGGAGCCCGTGGCAACAACCTGAAAGGCGATGATGTGGAGTTCCCGTTGGGCAAGCTGATTTGCGTGACGGGCGTTTCCGGTAGTGGAAAGTCTACGTTGGTAAACGATACGTTGCAGCCGATTCTCTCCCAGCATTTCTACCGTTCGTTGCAAGACCCCTTGCCGTATGACAGTGTGGAAGGATTGGAATACATTGACAAAGTGGTGAATGTGGACCAGTCTCCGCTGGGAAGAACGCCCCGTTCCAATCCGGCAACATATACGGGTGTGTTTTCTGATATCCGTAACCTGTTTGTCGGCCTTCCGGAGGCGAAGATTCGCGGCTATAAGGCCGGACGTTTCTCGTTTAATGTGTCTGGCGGACGATGTGAAGCTTGTGGCGGAAACGGTTACAAGACTATCGAGATGAATTTCCTGCCGGATGTGCTGGTGCCGTGTGAGGTGTGTCACGGCAAGCGCTACAACCGTGAGACGCTGGAAGTGCGCTACAAGGGAAAGTCCATTGCTGATGTGTTGGATATGACCATCAACCGTGCGGTGGAATTCTTTGAGAATGTACCGCAGATTCTGAATAAAATCAAGGTGTTGCAGGAAGTGGGGCTTGGCTATATCAAACTGGGGCAACCTTCCACGACCTTGTCGGGAGGGGAGAGCCAGCGCGTGAAACTGGCTACGGAATTGTCGAAGAGAGATACGGGTAAGACCGTGTACATTCTGGACGAGCCGACCACCGGATTACACTTTGAGGATATTCGGGTGTTGATGAATGTGCTGAACCGTTTGGTGGACAAAGGAAATACGGTTATCGTGATAGAGCATAATCTGGATGTCATTAAAATGGCAGACTATATTATTGATATGGGCCCCGAAGGCGGAAAGGGAGGAGGCCAGTTGCTGGTTTGCGGTACTCCGGAAGAGGTGGCCGAATCGGGTAAAGGATATACATCAGGTTTCTTAAAGGAAGAATTGAAAGGAGCGATAAAAAATGGCAAAAGATAAGATTGCAAAGACCAATGCAGCCCGTCTGTTGGATCGGGACAAAGTGAAATACGAACTGGTTCCATACGAGGTGGACGAGAACGACTTGAGTTGTGTGCATGTGGCTGCCACATTGGGAGAGAATATCGAACAGGTGTTCAAAACACTGGTTTTGCAGGGAGATAAATCGGGATATTTTGTTTGTGTAGTTCCGGGGGAACATGAAATCGACCTGAAAATGGCGGCCAAGATTTCCGGAAACAAGAAATGCGACTTGATACCCATGAAAGAACTGCTTCCGCTTACGGGTTACATCCGTGGGGGATGCTCTCCCATCGGAATGAAGAAACATTTCCCCACTTACATCCATCACACTTGTAATGATTTTCCTTATATCTACGTCAGTGCAGGAGTGAGAGGTTTGCAGGTGAAGCTGGCTCCGGCCGATTTGATTAAAGTGAGCCAGGCAGAAGTGTGTACATTGTTTTAAGATAGTAGAATAATAGAATCAATCGTTTATGGGATACGGAAAATGGATTGGGGGAATCATGGGATTCATGACCATGGGACCTTTGGGAGCCTTGGCAGGATTTGCCATCGGTTCTTTGTTTGATAAAAGTGTGGCTGCACAGAATGAAATAGATGAAGCAGGCGGTACGGCACAAGAAGATATCTATGCCGGGCAGCGTAATAGTTTCTTGTTTTCCATGCTGGTCATGGCTTCGTATATTATTCGTGCAGACGGTCGCATCATGCACAGTGAGATGGAATTTGTACGTCAGTTCCTGCGGGTTAATTTTGGCGCCAATGCAGTGGACGAGGGCGAACGTATTTTGTTGAATCTGTTTGAACAACGCAAGCAGATGGAGCGGAATGACCCTTCTGCGTTTCGTCGTACCATCCGGGAATGTGGGGCGCAGATTGCGGCCAATTTAACCTATGAACAGCGTCTGCAGTTGCTCGATTTTCTGGTAAAGATTGCCCAGAGTGACGGCAATGTGTGTCAGGCAGAGGTGGATGCCTTGAAGGAAGTGGCTCAGTCCATGCAGTTGTCTTTACAGGAAGTGGATTCCATGCTGAACCTGAAGGGCGATTCACTGGAGGATGCCTACAAGGTGCTGGAAATCGAACCTACCGCTTCGGACGAAGAAGTACGCAAGGTTTATCGCAGTCTCGTGCTGAAACACCATCCCGACCGCGTAGCCACATTGGGAGAAGACATCCGAAAGGCTGCCGAAGAAAAGCTCCAGCTCATCAACGATGCCAAAGAGCGGATTTTCAAGGCGCGTGGTATGAAATAACCTATTTTTTATCTTCCGACGGGCCGAACCATTTGTCAATGAGCAATGCCAAGGCTCCGTCGCCAGTCACGTTGCAGGCTGTGCCGAAACTGTCCATGGCGATGTATAAGGCAATCATCAGGGCCTGTGCATTCTCGTCAAATCCCAGCATGGACGACAAGATGCCGAGCGAGGCCATAATGGCTCCTCCAGGTACACCCGGGGCGGCTACCATGGTGATTCCCAATATAAAGATAAATCCGGCAAACATTTGGAAATCGTAGGGAATATCTTGCATCATCATCAGGGCCAGGGCGCAGGCCACAATCTTCATGGTACTTCCCGACAGGTGGATGGTGGCACACAAGGGGATGACAAATCCGGCAATCCCTTCGTGTACACCGTTTTGTATGGTCTGTTTCAGGGTGACAGGAATGGTGGCGGCAGACGACTGAGTTCCTAAGGCAGTGAAATAGGCCGGCATCATTCTTGCCAGCAGACGGAACGGATTCTTGCGTACAAACAGTCCCGCGATGCAGTATTGGAATATCAGCAGGAAAATGTGCAGCAGGAAGATGATACCGATAATCTTGATAAACACTGCCAGTACGTGGAACACTTGTCCGGAGTGAGTCATGTTGAAGAAAATGCCGAAGATATAAATCGGCAACAGGGGAAGTATCACGGCTTGTATGGTCTTGACGATAATTTCCTTGAAATCGTTGCAGACATTTTTCAGGTAGGTGGTATCCAGGTGAGCCAGTCCGAGTCCGAGAGTGAAGGCCATGACGAGTGCGGTCATAACGTTGAGCGGTTCGGGTATGGCTACGGTGAAGAACGGGGTGGTTCCTTGTGCCTCACTGATTTCCGACAAAGGTATGTTTCGGGTGATGAGGCTGGGGAAGAAGGTCTCTCCCACGCCGAATGAAAGAAATCCGGAAAACAGGGTGGCTCCGTAAGCCAGCAACACGGTGGCTACCAGCATTTTCCCGGCTCCTTTTCCGATGTCGGCGATGGCCGGGGTGACCAGTCCTACAATAATCAGAGGAATGATGAAGTTCAGAAACTGGCTGAAAAGCGCGTTGAATGTCACAAAAATGCGTACCGGAAGTGCCGGCGAAACTGTACCTGCACCAATACCCAGAGCGATAGCTAGGATGATGCGGGCAAGGAGTCCTAGTTTAATTTTTTTCATGGGGTTTAGTTTTTGTCACAAAGATAGTATAATAATCCTGAATAAGCGATACACCCTACCTGAGGAAATGATTACTTTTGTGCCCGAGAAAAATAACGGACAAAATTAGTTAAATTATGGAACCGACTCAAAAGAAGATTAACAAGGTAGAGCTTCGAAATTTGCAGATTGAAGACTATGCACAGCTTGCCCAGTCGTTTACTCGTGTTTATGCAGACAAGGATGTGTTCTGGACACATGCACAAATAGAAAAACTGATTCGTATTTTCCCCGAAGGACAGATTGTAACCGTCGTGGATGACAAGATTGTGGGATGCGCACTTTCTATCATCGTGGATTATGATTTGGTCAAGGGAGACCACACGTATGCGAAGGTGACAGGAGAT
The DNA here is from genome assembly GCF_025567125.1 of Phocaeicola fibrisolvens. NCBI lineage: Bacteria > Pseudomonadati > Bacteroidota > Bacteroidia > Bacteroidales > Bacteroidaceae > Phocaeicola > Phocaeicola fibrisolvens. Next base: position 36,874 of record NZ_JAOQJI010000026.1, read on the forward strand.
GAGACTTTCAGTACACACAACCCGAAAGGAAATATCCTTTATGGTATTGAAGTGTTTATCCATCCGGAATACCGGGGATTGCGCCTGGCCCGCCGAATGTATGAATACCGCAAGGAGTTGTGTGAAAAATTGAACCTGAAAGCCATCATGTTCGGTGGACGTATTCCGAACTATTACAAATATGCCGACCAGATGCGTCCGAAGGAATACATCGAGAAGGTCCGTTCGCGCGAAATCTACGATCCGGTGCTGACCTTCCAGCTTTCGAATGATTTCCACGTACGTCGTGTGATGCGTAATTACCTGCCGAACGACGAGGAATCCAAGCACTGCGCTACGTTGTTGCAGTGGGATAATATTTACTATCAGCCGCCTACAGATTCGTACATTGACAAGAAGACCACAGTCAGAGTAGGGTTGGTACAGTGGCAGATGCGTTCCTATCAGACATTGGATGACGTGTTTGAGCAAGTGGAGTTCTTCATCGATGCGGTGGCCGGATATAAGAGTGACTTTGTACTTTTCCCGGAATATTTCAACGCTCCGTTGATGGCCAAATTCAACAATATGGGAGAGGCCCAGTCTATCCGTGCTTTGGCTCAATATACGGAAGATATCAGAGAACGTTTCATCAACCTGGCTATTAAGCATAACATCAATATTATCACCGGAAGTACGCCTTACGTGAAAGAGGACGGCGGACTCTATAATGTGGGTTTCCTTTGCCGTCGTGATGGAACTTACGAAATGTATGAGAAGATTCATGTAACTCCCGATGAAGTGAAGAGTTGGGGATTGAGCGGCGGTAAGAAAGTACAGACCTTTGACACCGACTGTGCCAAAATCGGTGTGCTGATTTGCTACGATGTGGAATTCCCGGAACTTTCCAGACTGATGGCCGATCAGGGCATGCAGATTCTGTTTGTGCCGTTCCTAACCGATACGCAGAACGGTTATTCACGTGTACGGGTCTGTGCACAGGCACGTGCCATTGAAAATGAATGTTTCGTGGTGATTGCCGGAAGTGTGGGCAACCTGCCTCGTGTGCACAACATGGATATCCAGTATGCCCAGTCGGGAGTCTTTACGCCGTGCGACTTTGCTTTCCCGACCGACGGAAAACGTGCGGAAGCTACTCCGAATACGGAAATGATTCTGGTTTCCGATGTGGATTTAGACTTATTGAATGAACTTCACACCTATGGTAGTGTGCGTAACCTGCGTGACCGCCGGAATGATTTGTATGAATTGCGTATGAAAAAGAACGCACAGGAAAATAATTGATAAAAAAATCCCCGGACGGCAATCTCGTTATCCGGGGATTTTTTGTGTCTTATTTTTTGTAAAGGTCTTCGTGGTAGTCGAACAGCCAGTCGGCTTCTGCCAGTAGCGGATGGTGTTTGTCTTTCTCCGAAAGGATGACTTTTTCGGCAGGAACCTTCCAGTCAATCTTCAAAGCCGGGTCGTTCCAAGCGATGGCTCCTTCACTTTGGGGGGCATAGAAATTGTCGCACTTATACTGGAAGATGACTTCGTCGCTCAGTACGCTGAATCCGTGGGCAAAGCCTCGTGGAATGAAGAACTGGCGGTGATTGTCTTCGGTCAGTTCCACAGCTACATGTTGTCCGAAAGTGGGAGAACCCTTTCGGATGTCCACCGCCACGTCGAGTACAGCACCTTTGATGACTCTTACCAGTTTGCTTTGAGCAAACGGTGGTTTCTGAAAATGCAGTCCGCGTAACACTCCGTAACTGGATTTACTCTCGTTGTCTTGTACGAAATGGATGGTGCGTACTTGCTTGTCGAAATCTCTTTGTGAAAAAGATTCAAAAAAATATCCTCTCTCATCTTTGAACAGGCGGGGTTCAATAATGACCACCCCTTCAATCTCTGTATTTATTACTTCCATTTTTGAATGATTCATTTATCGATTGTTTCTTTGCAACTCGTCGATGACTTTCAGTAAATATTGGCCGTATTGGTTTTTCAGCATGGGCTGGGCCAGTTCTCTCATCTTTTCGGGGGTAATCCAGCCTTGTCGCAGGGCGATTCCTTCCAGGCAAGCCACTTTCAGTCCTTGTCGTTTTTCAATTACCTCGATGTAGGTGGATGCCTCTGCCAGCGAGTCGTGTGTGCCGGTGTCCAGCCAGGCGAATCCTCTTCCCAAAGTCTGGACTTTCAGCTCTCCGTCGGCCAGGAAACGCTGGTTCACCGAAGTGATTTCCAGTTCACCGCGGGCGGAAGGCTTGATTTGTTTGGCTACTTCCACCACCTTGTTCGGATAGAAATAAAGGCCTGTCACGGCATAGTTGGACTTGGGGTGCTGAGGCTTTTCTTCAATGGACAGGCAATTTCCTTCCTTGTCGAATTCAGCCACTCCATAACGTTCCGGGTCGCTCACCCAGTAACCAAAAACAGTGGCTTTTCCTTCTTCTTCAGCCATACGGACTGCTTCTTTCAGCATCACCGTGAAGCTGTTTCCATGGAAAATATTGTCACCCAAGACCAGACAGACCGCATTCTTTCCGATAAATTCTTCTCCAATCAGGAATGCCTGTGCCAGTCCGTCGGGGGAAGGTTGTTCTGCATATTCAAAATGTACACCGAAATCACTTCCGTCTCCTAGCAGTCGGCGGAATCCGGGAAGGTCGTATGGGGTAGAAATAATCAGAATATCACGTATCCCTGCCAGCATCAGCACAGATATCGGGTAATAAATCATGGGTTTGTCGAAAATTGGAAGGAGCTGTTTGGAGACTCCTTTGGTTATTGGGTAGAGGCGAGTGCCCGACCCTCCTGCAAGAACAATACCTTTCATGGTTGTATGTTTTTAATTAGTTTGATGCAAAGAAAAAAGTTTTTTGTGAGAACTCAAAGTTTCTGACCATTATCATTAAGGTGGAAAAGAAATCCTGGATACTTTTTGTAAAGAAAAATACAAATTCCTTTCCGAAGGTATTGCAGGTTTCAAAAATAGTTGTACCTTTGCAACGCATTTGAGAAAAACAAGTGCGGCGAACATTTTGGTTCCTTGGATGAGTGGCTTAGTCAGCGGTCTGCAAAACCGTGTACGGCGGTTCGAATCCGCCAGGAACCTCGCAAATTGGAAAGAGAGCACATTCGGTTCCTTGGATGAGTGGCTTAGTCAGCGGTCTGCAAAACCGTGTACGGCGGTTCGAATCCGCCAGGAACCTCCAGACGACAAGATGCACTCTTAGCTCAGTTGGTAGAGCAACTGACTCTTAATCAGTGGGTCCAGGGTTCGAATCCCTGAGGGTGTACAACAAATTAGTGCAAAAAGTAGAAAAGTTCTGAAAATCAAGTGGTTTTCAGAACTTTTTTGTTTTTTACTATGCAGAATAAGGTGGTTTTCGGAAAGAAAGAAAGGACTTATTCGTGGGACTTTTTTTAGCCCCTAAAAAAGTCCCACGGATATGATTATATTTCATTATTTATCAGTGTTTTGCATGAATTCATCTTGTGGTAAATAAATTAAATTTGTAGAAACAAAAGAAATTGGTTTATGGCAAGAGAAGAAAGAGAAACAATGAGCATTTTGTTCTTTATTAAGAAGACAAAACTTCTAAAAAATGGTGAAGCACCAATTTGTTTGCGCTTGACATTGAATAAGCAAATAGCAGAAATCCGAATTAAACGCAGTATCTTGGTTAATCGTTGGAGTCCAGCTAAAGGATGTGCTCTTGGAAAAGATAGAGTTGCAAAAGAACTGAATAGTTATCTTGATGCTATCCGTTTAAAAATGCACCAGATACATCGGGAATTAGTTTTGGACATGTCTGCTCCAGTTACAGCAAATGCCATAATAAATCGATATTGTGGTAATGATGTAAAAATGTTGTTGGAGGTTTTCGAAGATCACAATGATAAATGTCGTGCACTTATTGGTAAAGAATATGTAGAAGGGACGGTCAGAAAATTTGATACGACTTTGTTATATTTAAAGCAATTTCTTAAACAGAGGTATCGTAAAGATGACATTCCCCTTCCCGAGATAAATCAGGAATTTGTTAGAGATTTCGAATTTTTCTTAAAAACAGAGAAGTCGTGTCAGAATAACTCAGCTCTTAAGCATATAAAAAATTTCCGTAAAGTAATACGTATAGCTATAGGTAATGATTGGATTAAAAGAGATCCTTTTTTTGGACTTCGTTTTAAAGCTGAAGAAGTGAATGTAGATTTTTTATCTAACGATGAGTTGAAACGTATCAGACAAAAGAAAATAACGATACCAAGATTGGAGCGTATTCGTGACATTTTTGTGTTTTGTTGCTTCACAAATGTTGCGCTAAGTGAAATATTCTTGTAAATCAGAAAGTTATCCTCAATCAAAAAGAGAATAGGTAATGGTTTGGAAACCACCGAACTTCACCATTCTGCTCATCTTCAATAAGTCAATCAACTGGAACAAAGGTACGAAATAAATTTGAGAATGTTCCATAAAAACACTTTTTAAACGATAGATGTATATAAACAAATTATTGCGAAATGTTAAAATACGAGCAAATGGAATATTTTTCTACATATTGTTGCTTGTATTCGGAATATTTTCCGTATATTTGTTACCAGATTAAAAAATTAAATTATGGAGATATTTCAGACATCTTTATTCCCTTCAAGGAAGGGAGAGTTTAAACCCGATGAGTTCAAAAATGCAATCCATGGTACCCCATTTTTAGAATGCGTAAAAAATGGATTAAACAATGGCTTTCGTAGAATGCGAGAAACTTTTGCAGCAGGTGATATGTCAATGCGGAATGAATCCAACTTTTTACATGAGGCTATTTTTAATAGTATAAGGACTCAGATTGATACCTATATGCCAACTTGGAATGTAAATTTTTCTACCAATAAAATTGGTTCTGAAAGGTTGTTCTTTACATTTGGGGACTATATCTTTATTCTTAAGATTACTGGGGCAAAAACTAATGACACCAAGCCGTCACGATGTATTGAATATCAAGAAGCAGATAAGCATATTATCACTTTGGAATACACCTTAGATGACATGCGGGAATCAATACAATCTGCATATTTCCAATATAAAAAGGGTAAATCGTCAACTTACATTATGTCTGTTCCATTGTATCAACCTTTTGAAATCCAAGAAGAAGCTCAATCGGAAGATATAAAAATAGAAGTGAAGAAGCCAATACTAAAGGTTTCAAAGAAAAAAGCGAAGTAAAATATGAACCCATTTAATTATGAGAAGTTAGAGATAGCTCGATTACTCAGACAAAAGACCCAAAAAGACGTTGTTAAAGATGTTGGAATATCACAATCAACTTTATCTAAAGCTGAACATGGGTTATTGGAGTTGTCTGATGATATGATGCAGAAATTGAGCCAATACTACGACATGCCTATTGAGTTTTTTTCCGAAATGTATGAGGTTCCACCTGTAGGTTATCTATATTATAGACGGAAATTGACTATAACAAACAAAATAATAGATTCTTTCATAGCGAAAGTACAAATTTTCAAGGCTATCATAGATTCTCTTATGCAATCAGTTGAACTTCCAGATTATACCCTAGACAACTATAGACCAAGCGAAGATTTATCTCCCAAAGAAATAGCGCATAAAATTCGCTTTTCTTTGAAAGTATTTCATGGACCTGTTCCTAATTTAAGTACTTTATTGGAAAATAATGGAATTGTGATAGTTCGGTTTGATTTCGGAACCGAAAAAATTGACGGTGTTTCAGCTATAACAAATGAAAATAGGAAGGTTATGTTCATTAATAGCCAAATGCCTGATGATAGAATTCGGTTTTCTATGGCTCATGAATTAGGACATATTATTATGCACATTGCAAATCCACCAAAATCAAGTGAAGAGGCTGAAAGAGAAGCGGATGAATTTGCAACAGAGTTTTTAATGCCCGAACTTGAAATACGTCCGATGTTGGAAGATTTAACAATTTCAACCTTAGCCACACTCAAAAGAAGATGGAGAGTATCCATGCATGCAATAGTGAGAAGAGCTAAAGATTTGGAAGTTATTAGTAATCAACAATATCGCAATATGCAAATTTATTTTTCAAAGAAAGGATACACTAAATCAGAACCAATACAATTGCCAATTGAGCAACCTACAATTCTGAAAGAAACATTACGATTATACAAAGATGAGCTTGGATATTCTGACCAAGATTTGATGAGCATAATGCATATAAATAAGAATGATTTTGCAGAATGGTTTGCACCACAACCTAAAATTATAAGGCTTCAACCGATTTTTAATAAGAGTATTTAGGAATAGCGTGTTCTTGGCTATATAATTCAAGAATAAAAACATAGGAGATTAAGCATATGGCAACGAATCCACCGTCTGGTGACAGACATCGTAATGGGGCAGTGAAAGGACGTTCACAGACTTTCAATCCCAAGACAGAACAATGGGTAAAACGAGATTCCGAAACAGGTCGTTTTATGGATGTTAAGAAAGATGGTACGCCATTCAAAGGCGTAAGGAAAGAAAAATGATTATTGCTTATAGCGAAGGTGGGCGAGTTATCCCCACCTTCGCTTTAATTTATACTTTTACTGCATTGGTTTTATCATCTTTTCGATGAATGCAATTTCTTCATCGGTTAGATGATATTTGATATAAAGTTGTTGGTCTATTTCGGGTATTGTTCCACTCCAATTAATATCACCATTTATGGTAAAATCTTGAATCGGAACAAATGCAAAACATTCCTTTGTCACATTTACAGAAGTTATCCCTTGCCGAAGAAAAAAACGAGCAAATTTCGTTAGAAGATACTTTTTATAATTCGTAGCTTCTTCCAATGTACAGAAGACAGCTGTATCAATGTAAGTTTCAGTATTAATTTCAGCAGGGGATAGTATTTGAGGCTCGGTTAATACCCGATATCCTTCACCCGGTTTAACACTCATTTCACCATTGCTGGGAACAAAACGACCAACAATTATCTTAAATTGGTCTATATACTCAATACCCTTAGATATGTCTGTGCGATAAACTTTCGCCCATCCTTTGCTTGTAAGTATCTTCACATCACCTTTATCACTTCCTCGAAAATATGTTCTAAATCCAAATGGATTGATTGAAAGAACAAGACTATTCAGATATGATATGGATTTTGATGTTATTTTTTCAAGGATAGAAACAGCCGCATTTGAACGAATAAGTGTATCAAATTGATTTAAGTATCGGTTTGCCGTAATATCTTTTAAGGCATTATAATTTGTTACCTTACAAGTTCCATTATAATTCGCATCCCATAAGAACGTACAAAGCCCGCCTGCAATATCAACCGTAGGAAAAAGGTCTTTGCTTAGCTCGTAGTCATGTAGTTGAGAAAGATGAGTATCAGAAATCATATCAGAACGAAATTCATCCAAACCTCTTCCACCCGCATACCAACGTGCAGGCATTATCAAACTTATATAATCAGGATGTACTCGTTTTGCAATATTCATAAAGTATTGATACACAGGAACGGCTCCTCTATCAGTGCCTCCGTCCATAACCTGATACGGTGGATTTCCTACTATCGCATTGAATTTCATATTGTCGTCATCATTAGCTTTCCAGAACGAGCGTCCCTTTGCCATCTTCTCGATGAAGTTCTGGGGTTTGTTCTTGATTTGGTTGATTAAATCCTCGAAATAACGTGTGTTTACTTTGGTTTTTCGGAAGCCTACCAGCGTCCGCTTGGTGATACTCTTTGCCATCGGTGTCTTGCACACCACGAAGATGTTCTCCGCCACCACCTTGTCCCATACCGCCTGTTGTTCCTCCAACGTGTCGGCGGAAATGGTGCTGTCTTTCAGCCGCGCCCGATAGATGCCGTAAGCCATGTAAAGCGGATACAGGCCGGACTTGGAGTTGATTTCCAATATCCGTGCATCGGAAGTGAATACCTCAGCCGTCACCTTGCCGTGGTCAATGAAACGTGGCTCGTAAAGCGTGTACTCGTATTCCTTATCAAAGAAGTTGTAGCCACCCAGACAGTCGCCGAGGTGCATGTTCACCACGCGCCACGGCGTAAGCACGGTTTCCTTATCCGGATTGCGGAAGGTGCTGAAAATGTCCGTGATGCGTCCGATGCGTTTTTCCACACTTAGCTTGTCCGCAGCCTTGGCCATCGCACGGATGCGCTTGCCTGCCGCACGGAAGATGTCTGGGTCGTAGTATTTCTTGAAGGTGTTGAACTTCTGCTTGCTCACCCCCTTGGGCATAAACTCTTGCCACGAACGCGGGTCTATCTTCTCGGCGAAGTTGTCAATGGTGATTTCCTCGTCCTCGTTCTCCAACTCCGCACCATAGATGAGCAAAGGCATACGGATGGAAATGCCCCGGAGAATAGAAATGGCCGCCTCACGGTTTTTCGTCTTCTTTTTCAGTTCTTCCAGTCTGCGCTTCTCTTCCTCGGTAAGTTCCTTCTTGGATTTCTTCTCCAGTTTCTCCTTCTCCTCGTATTCCTCGCCCGTCAGCCCTTGGTTGTTGATGTCCACCTGATTGGTCTTGGGCATCGCCTTGGTCTGGCCGATTATCTTTTTCAGGTCGTCAAACTCCTGCAACTCCAAATCGCCCAGTTTCAACAGTTCGTCATTGTAAAGGCTGTTGTCCTCGAAGCCGTTGCGTACCACGCGCTCCACATAGACTTTCTTGAGCTGCTCCAGCATACGAGGCACATCAAACTTGTCCATCCGGGAGCCTTCAATGGAAATGACCGGACAGAAGTTGAGGAAGTCGCCCATAATCTTGCGGTCGTTCTGTGAGGTCTTTCCCGCCTTAGCGGAAATCTTGGCGGTCTCGGCAAGCACACGCAAGGTGCGGTCGGGGGCAAAGTCGAACACGTAACACTGCTCCTTCACACGCCCGTTGATGGTGGCAGGGGTCTGCACCCGGAAAATGGTCTGCATATAACTGGATGCCGCCGTATTGTATGAGCCGGACAGCATGAACACAGCCGTCCATGCAGGAACACTTACACCCGTTGTCAAACGCCCGCAGGACAGGGTGATGGTGCGTGTCGCATCCGGGTCTTTGCCGATGGCGTTGTTCACCGCTTCCAAGGCATCGCGGCTTTCCTCGTCCTCATCGCCGTCACCAGCCACGTTGACGATGTTAAAATACTGGAATACTGGATGCCGCTGTAACAACGCACTGAGTGCCTTGGCCTCCTTTACCCCCGGAAGCATCCACAGCGTATGCCGGAAGATACCCCGGTATTCCTCGTTGGCAAAAGGATAGCAGCTATCCTTGTCCTCCTTGGTCAGCAGGTTGAGGAAAGCGGGAACATCCCGTTTGTGGACAAAGCCGCCATCCTCGTTCACGCGGAAGAACTCGCGGAAATTGAACGCTACGTCCTCATCGGCGAACTCTTTGAGCAAGCGTCCGAGGTCGTAGGTATAGATGTTCATGACGGGCAGTGCTGCGTAGGGATTCGGGTCACCCTGATGTACCCTGTCCCATTCCTGTTTGGCGCGTTGCTCCATCACGTAGTCCCAGGTGTATATCTCGTCCTCCTTGAAATCGTCCAGTAGGTTGAACGGTGTTCCTGACAAGCGCAGGACTTTTGTATCGTCCTTGACCAGTTCCACCATCACCGCCTTGCCCAGTTCCGTCTGTGTGCCCTCGTGCGCCTCGTCCACGATAATCAAGTCCCAAGGCGTGGCGAACACTTCATTGTTCTTATCGAAGTTGCCGCCCACCAGTTCCGAGCCGCGTAAGTCCTGCATGGAAGCGAAATAAACGTAATGCAGACCGTTAGCCTTTGTCCGCCGTTCAAGGCTCTCGTGACTGTCCCCGTTGTTCTTCGAGCCGTAGGCAAAATCACTCCGGTCATAAAATATCTTGCCGAAGTCCTCGAACCATCCGCTGTCTACCACGGGACGGTGGGTCAGAATGAGTGTCCGCCGGAAATCCATGTCCTTGACCACCTGCAAGGCGGACAGGGTCTTACCGAAACGCATCTTGGCGTTCCACAGCATCTGATTGCTTTTCTTGAACTGCCGCTTGGTCTTGTCGATGGCTTCCCGCTGCTCGGGACGGAAGATGATTGGGCTTCGCCCGTATGCCACCTCTCCCGGCAAAAGGGATTCCTTGCCCTCCTTGACGGCTGCGATGGCACGTTTCACAACATCCAAGTTGGTGATGAACCATTCGTTGGCTCCGTTCACCTTGTCAAACACTTTCTTCTTTACGCCGGAACGCTCCAATACGACATGGACTTCCTTGTCGTTGAATGAACGCAAGCCTCCCCGGTTGTAGAGAGCCAACTCGGTGTAAAGCAACTCATAGCGGATGCCTGCCGTCTGCGTGTATTGGTTGATGCGTTTCCTTGCCGCCTCGTTCAAGGGCTTGCTGTTCGGTGCCAGCCCGATGACGTTCCCGTCGTCACAGGTGGCCTCGCCTATTTTCAGACAGCCCTCGTGTTCGGCATCGTTGATGCGGAACACATATATCAGCTTCAGTTTCAGGGAAGAGAAGTATTTCATAGGCATTCATTTTAGGAGGTCGATATATTTGATTCGCTTACCTTTGCGTCCGGTCTGAGGATCTTTGGCCCGCCAGTCCTTGATAAGGCAATACGTCCCGTTGTGCTTGAATATGTTATCCGTTCTGCATCCCTCGCAAGGAGTGACAATTTCCTTGCTTTCACCGAAAAGGGACACTTCCGTGTGTACCTTGTCCTTACAACTTCCGGGGACAACGCCTTTCAGCCCGTCCATCTGCCACACGTTCCACGAGATGATATAGGCGATGTAATTGATGGATTTTTGCAAAGGGTTCTTGCCGAATTTGGCACGGTAATACTCGATGAAAGAATAGAGCATGGACTCACGGGCGATGAGCAGGCTGTCACCCTGCCATTCGTAAGCGTATGTACTCTTGTAGGCTTCCTGTGCAGCTTCCAGCCACTGGCCGGAAGTGTCTGTATTCTCGCTGACGACCCGCAGTTTCCGGTCAAGCAGGCCTATACGCTCGACGATGGGAATGACAGCCCCAGTGGTGGTATCATAGCGGCTGACTATATAGGGAGCTTCGCCACAGGTGATTTCAAGACGGGTGTCACGCACATAGTCCTTCCATGTTTTTCCTTCGGGAAAAGTTATCTTGTCAGAATTCGTTGTCCATCCGTACGTGCCATCCTCTGACGTGTATTCCGTGTTGAACACGTCTTTCCTGCCGAACCACGCTTCATCAATGAGGTTGTTCTGCGCGTTGCACACCCATGAAGGGGTGAACACCTCCGCCATTTCCCGTACACGCGCCGACTGGGTGTCCCTGTGCTTCAGGATGCGTGGCATGATGACCTGTCCGTTTTCGCCCGTAATAAGCTCCGGCAATATCGGGTCATGGTAGCCATACCCTTCACCGAGGTGTTCATAATCGGAAGTTGCCCAGAAGATATTGCACACGGCATCGCCCCTGCTCGTCGTATGGTCTTTGAGCAGGGTCGCCAACAGTTCCGGAGAAGCCCGGAGGATGTCGTTCTCCAATATGTCCGCTATGTCTGGCATGTTTGATACGCTAGGGGCAAAGCGTATCTCCTGACGGGAGAGAATAAAGGCTGATAATCAGATTGTTTCCTGTTGGCTTGTAAAACAAAGGCTATTTTTAGGCTGCTTTTATGCTTGTCAAGTGTATTTTAGCCGGGTGCAAACTGCTCATTTTTCGCAAAAATGTGTAAATTTGCACCCGATAGTGTATCTCCCGTCAGAAGCACCGCCATTGTTTTCAAACAATCCCTGCCTATAAGTCTTTTAGGATGATAGAGTTCGCCTTGTCTATCACCGAACCGTCCAAGGAGGCGAGATAGATGCGTGTGGTTTCTTCCGAATCATGTCCCATACCTTCGCTGATGACTGAAATCGGTATGTTCTTGCTTTTGGCAATACTTGCCCATGAATGCCGGCTCACATACATGGTAAGCGGTGTCGTTATTCCGCACAGCCGGGCGATTTCCTTCAGATACTTGTTGATACGGAACATCGTGCTCTTGTATTGGCTGCGCAAATTGTTAGATGGAAGCTTGAGGATGGGAAGCAGATAATCCTCGGAACAGCCTGCCGCATATTGGGCGACAATCGCTTCCATGCAGCTTTCCCATTTGATGTGCAATTGCTGCCCCGTCTTATGCCTGCGGTAACTCAATATCCCGTTCTTCAGGTCGGACTTCTTGAGGTACGCCATGTCAATGAACGACATGCCACGGGTGTAAAACGAAAAGAGGAACATGTCCCTCGCCAGTTCCCAATGCGGTTTCCCGCTCAGGTTAAGTTCCTTAATGTGCTTGATGTCCTTGAAATGGATGGCACGTTTTGGGGTCTTGTCCATTCCGGTATAGACATGCTTGAATGGATGCTTTTGCACGGTCAGCCCTTTTTCCACGGCACGGTTGTAGGCGGCACGGAGGATGCGCATATAAAATGATATAGTATTCAAAGACACGCTTTTCATCTTCAACCAAGCCTCGTATTCCATCATCAGGTCCGCATCCATATCATCCAACTGCACATCCTTGTTGCGTCTGAAACGCATGAAACTGGATAATGCCGCCGAATAGGTTTCTGATGTCCGTTCCCTGTTTAACCGCCTTAACTGAGCGATGACCGATTCCATGAAGCTGTAGAAGGACTGCAATTCAGATATTTCACGGAAACGGCTTATGATGGCATCTGTGGAGCAACTATCTTTACAAGACAACTCTTTGATAACGGATTCCAACCTCCCCACATCCCGGTTCACTTGCTGGACAATCAACCGAAGGTGATGCTTCCTTTCTGCCGGAAGCATGGTGGGTATGTCAATCATTGACAACTTCCCGTTCCATTCGCTTTCAAATATCCGGTAGTCCGTCCTGATGTGTCGGACCACGCGGTTGTGTATCACTTGATAATAAATGCTGCCCTCCTTGCCGTCTATGGAAGAAGGACGGAATTTTGCTTTTACTGATGCCATCCACGTTACTTTTTGTTATTGGTAATTTGTTCCACTTTCAACTTCTCCTGCATCAGGCTGTCGGAAACAGCCTTCAAATCCCTGTCATAATCGTCAGCCTCTTGGCGCAACCACTCTATGGTTTCCTCGTCACGCCGGATGTCAAACACATCGTTCAGCCAAAGGATAGTCTTTGCATCGCAACCTCCCCATGAACGAATAATCCGGAACTTCAGCGCATCGTCCGCATACTGACATCTGGACTGCCAAAGTTCGATGTTGCCCCAGATGGATAGACCGCAAACGACACCCATGACGACCAAAAAGGAAAACACCTTGCTTGACTTGATGTCGAAGCTGTGGCGGTGGATATGTTCCTGCGGTTCGTTCACCTGTCCGTTAGCACTTCGAGTAAACGATTCTTTCAAATCACGCAACAGATTCAGAATCCGGTTTGACGTGTAGACTTCCGCCTCTCCGAATTTGTTCAGTATGGCTTTAGTCTGTTCCCGGTTTTCTCTGGCAGAAGTATTCAGCAATTCCTTTATGGGAGCCAAATCCATTGCCGGAGGCTGTCCGTCTGACTGGTTGTTGCTTACTTTCGGAGTATTCTCCAACTTGCTGTTTATACTCTTTAAGGCACTTTTGATGTCCTCAAAGAGCGCATACACTTCGTTATTATCCATGTTTATAAACTGATTTTACGTTGTTTCTTTTTCTTACGTTTTAACTGTTTCTCAAAATAGTTCTCATCTGCCTGACCGTTTGTAGCATTCGGCATGAGCAAGCCTATGGAACCACTGTACAAATCATCGTTGCCCATCACTTCAGATTGCAGTGTCGGCTGCTCGGAAACCTGATTGCCCGTCATTATCCTTTGCTGTTCCTCCTGCCTGTTGGCGTTCATAGCCTCGTCTATCTTGGAATAGCTGAACCGCCTGTCAATCTTGGAGCCGCTGAACGAATAGCCGTTCTTGGAGAATATGACACCCTGTACCTCGTTCGACTTGCCTTTGTACTTGAACTGCATTTCCACTCCTTGTTTTTCCAGATTAACGGCTAACTGCCGCCAGTTACCGTATCTTGAAACTTCCGATTTAAGGAGAAAATAAAGTTCGTATTTAGTCTTGTCCGGTTCTTTCAGCCGATGCAGTTTCACCTTTTCCTTGCCTTCGGATACGTACAGACCGTACTTCCGTGTCAGTTCCTTGCAGATACGTGTGCTACGTATCCGCTCGTTCTGGTCGCTGATTATCCTGCCGTCATTAGCGATGCGGTTGAATGCGATATGCACGTGCGGATGCTCCTTATCAAAGTGGCGCACGACAAGAACCTGTGTGTCCTTTATACCCATTCTCTCCAAGTATTCCAATGCAATTCCTGCCATTGTCCGGTCGGTAAGACGGTGCTCGTCCTCCTTGGAGAATGCCAGTGCGATATGTCCGACAGGCTTCATAACCCTCGGATTCATCCCAGCCTGCGCCTCAAAACTCATGACTATTGTGTCCTTATCTTCGGAAAACAAGCCGTCGCAAACAAGGATTTTGGCATCCTTTTCCTTGTCAAGAATGTAGTTAACCACACCCCTGAAGCTGCTTCCCTTGACAATTTTGGCTATCATAGGAGGATAAGGTTCAGCAGTTCCTCGATACGTGCCACGAGCACACGGCATTCCATCCTCACCGTGACGAAGCCTGCGGCATTCGCCTTGTGCGCAAGCTGGTTCAGGTTGTTCGCCATACCGCACAGCTTGCGGACATAATCCGTATGTTCCGGCGTGAGCCGTTCCTTTACATGGCAGCTTCTCATACACTCGCGCAGGAATTCCCCGGCGGATATGCCTGCGCTCCGAGCCTTGCCTTTCAGGGTGTAGTAGTCCGATGTCGCCATCTTCACCGTGAGACGGTATTTCAGCTTGTCTGCCGCCTCCTTCTTGGGGCGACCGCCCTTGTTCCTTCTGTCGAATTTTCGTTTCTGTTCCATTGATTTATAATGATTAAAATGTAATTACTTGATAGACCAACGGGATGCGTTTCCCACGAATTTAAAGAGTGGAAGCAGGCGGTTTCGGTATGCCCGAAACACAAACTTGCTCCCCTCAAAACTCCGTTGGATTGGTTCAGAGTAACTCTCAATAACACCCCGTAAACCTGTTCTTTAATTCTCAGAGTTTACGCCATGCCTCGATGTTCTCCCCGTAGGTGGCAAGGTGGTGGCGGGCAATGTTCTCCATCAGTCCCGACACGCTCATCCTGCGACTGCCGAACAGGCTGACGATGCGGTCGAGGGCATCGCGTGTGTCGCGGCTGAGGAACACGGGTTTCCGGTCTTCGATGGACGGTACCGGGAGGAACATTGCCTTGTATTCCTCCAGCGATGCCCTGCGTTGCTTGCCGCTGACACGGTGTACCACCTGCGGGCTTCCATCCGTATTTTCCTGCACGGTTTCACCTATTTGTTCATCCATGTTCTCATCCGTACCTGCCTGTACATCCTCGTGCTCCTGTGCCGGCATACCGGCAGGCACAGGTGCAGGCTTCTGTTCTTCCACTTCCGGCTTGGTTCCCAAAAAGATTTTCAACTCTTCATCCATTGTCCGGCTGCTTGCATTCTTTCTCATACTTGTTTGAATTAAATGTTTAACAATAGTGGTCGTAGTGCGCACATTTGACCGATTATCGGCAGCAAAGGAAATGGATATAATACAGGAAATCAAATACTTGGATTGGCAGTGGCAACAATGTGGCATTTTGCATTTTTCATGAATGATTAGTGGTGGATAATTCACCGATTTGCCACAGAGGTAAAAAATAGCTGTTTCATATTTAAGGGCCTAATCCGACCGGATAAGACGAGAATAAGAATGTTCTCAGGAACTTGATTGGAAAATCATCTTGCAGTACACGGTATCCGAAATATGCCACAGGCTACCGTACCAGCGCCAAATGCTGCCACGATGCTGCGGGTTGGTTGTAATCTGCCGAAGTTGGCTTTTCTTTGTACAGTCGGCAACCGGAAGGGCTGTTGCGGAATATGGAATTAAGCCAATCCCTACCACTTGCCGCCACAAGCTGCCAGTCAGTAGTAAAGCCATTGTCCGATACTGGTATTGGCTTTACTTTGCAGACAAACAGGATTACCAACAATAAAAACAGTATATGCAATGAATGAATTTGTGATTATCTCGAAAGACGTGTTTGAAGAAATGGTCGGAAAATTTAACCACTTCTCCGACCGAGTGAATGAAATCCTCGGCAAAAGAGAGGAAGGACGGCTCAGCCGCTGGATGGACAATCAGGATGTCTGCCAGCAGCTTCGTATCAGTCCGAGAACCTTGCAGACGCTTCGCGACAACGGGACGCTGGCTTACTCCCAGATAGGGCATAAGATTTTCTACAAGCCGGAAGACGTATTGCGTATTGTCCAGCTCGTGGAGGACAGACGAAAGGATGCAACCTGTCGGGGAAAGACTATCTGAATATAATCAAATCTATTGTACCACTAAATCCACTGTAACAAATGAACGGAACGATTAAAACAAATGATGAATGGGCTGTCGGCTTCATGAAGGAACTGGACTCTATGCTGAACGGCATTGAAAGCATGAACGAAAAAAGCAAGGCTTCATTCGGTAATGAACGCTTCCTGACGGACAAGGAGGTGTCGGCATGGCTCAAAGTGAGCCGACGCACCTTGCAGGATTATCGTAACAACGGGATAGTGTCCTATTACCAGTTGGGTGGTAAGATTCTCTACAAGGAATCTGACATCGAAAAGCTGGTGATGGGCGGGTATCGGAACGCCTACCGAACGGAAACGTAATTTTGTAAAGTATGAAAGGAACAGAAGCCGATGGCGACAGGTAAATTACCCGGCCATCGGCTTCTTGCATTATTATCATTATAGATACAGACAACATTAACATTTGTATCGTGGATTGGCTTCGGACAGTGAAAAGAACAAATGAATGGGCTTTTCCCGATTGGAGGCATACAGCCTTTCCATAATGAACATTCTGAAAGCCATACATTCCCTGCTACGTAGCCTGAACGCAAGAGCTATGACCATTTCAAGGCTGTACACCTCGTAACGTGTCCCGTCTTCCTGTCTGATGTAGCACATTGTTGTTTCTTCCAACAGTTCATGATTCTTATAAATATCACGGATAGCCTTGTGGATGTCACAGCAGAATACCATAAACAGGTCTGCCATTTCCTGCATCGTCATCCAAACAGGATCGGTCGGTATCGTGACCATTCCTATTTCACTAATTGTAATGATTCCTCGTTCCATGTTTGTATTATTTTTCATTTGTCAGAATTTCGTTTACATTCCTTTTTCCAGCCGCTGTAATTGCCACATTTGAATACACGTGAGGGCATCTCGTCATCAGGCAAGGAGAACTTGCCTTTGGTCGTTTCGGACAATACAGCCAAATCCCGGCTTACTTTCTGGTTGGTGATTTGTAGGCTCGGCTGTCGGCGCCATGCCACCTTACGGTGGTAGGTTTCCGACAGCCTGCCTCCGAACCGTACGTA
>NZ_JAOQJI010000027.1:0-53285 GCF_025567125.1 Phocaeicola fibrisolvens
TAAAGATACAAAATCTTTAGGTAATAACAATGCCTCGGCTTGGGAAAGTCGGGGCGTTGTCATAAAAAAAGAGGGTATGCATTTTGACACACCCTCTTTTATTTTGTCTGTTTTCAGGGAATAGACTGAATTACGCGTTTGCACGTTTTTCCTGAATTCTGGCTTTCTTACCGGTAAGTGCACGCAGGTAATACAATTTAGCGCGGCGAACTTTACCCACTTTGTTGACAGTGATGCTGTCGATAGCCGGAGATTCCAACGGGAAGATACGTTCAACTCCTACTGTTCCTGACATCTTGCGAACAGTGAAACGTTTCTTTTCACCGTGACCTGAAATTTTGATAACAACACCGCGATACAACTGTACACGTTCCTTGCTACCTTCAACGATACGGTATGCTACTGTGATAGTATCACCAGCTTTGAATGAAGGATGCTGTTTGCCAGTAGCAAATGCTTCTTCTGCAATTTTAATTAAATCCATGTTTTGTAATAAATTAAATTGTTTGATCGTTACAACGCAACATATCAAGTAACTCTTCTTTGACAGCGATTGCGCGAAAGCGGGACAAAAGTAGTGATTTTCCATGAGGTAGCCAAATGTTTCTCTGCTATTTTATTAAAAAATGAGAACGGAATTGTATCGTATTTGCCATTCCTTTGTGAGTTTTTCTTTTTTCGCTACTTTTGACTTCAAATAAATATGATTTTATGAATTACCTGAAAGTTAAAATTGTAAGAGGAATGGCCATCGGTATGCTTGCTGGTTGGCTGTTGGGCAGTTGTAGTTCCAGCTATTCGCTGGTTGGTGTGGAAGGAGGACGTGTGGCCATTACCCGTCAATACGATAATCACTCAGATGCGGAGGCATTCAATATATTGCGACCGTATCAGCAGAAGGTGGATAGCATCATGTCGCCTGTTATCGGACATTCGGCTATGAGTATGAGTGCTTTCCGTCCTGAATCTCCTTTGTCGAACCTGATTGCCGATGTGCTTCGTCAGGCTGGAGAAACGGCTGTTGGCAAGCCGGTGGATGTAGCTGTCATGAATATGGGAGGAATCCGGAATGCGATGCCCGAAGGGGAAATTACGTTTGGCACAATATATGAAATTGCACCTTTTGAAAACGCCTTGTGTGTGCTTACCATGGATGGTGCTACGCTCGAAGAACTTTTCAAGCAGATTGCTTCCGTTCACGGTGAAGGACTTAGCGGGGCTACGTTGCAGATTGATGAACAAGGACATTTGCTGGAGGCAAGGGTAAACGGTCGTCCGGTGGAAGCAAAGAAAGTTTATACGGTAGCGACAATCGATTATCTGGCTGAAGGAAACGATAAGATGGAAGCGTTTCGGAATGCACAGTCGAAGTTGTTTCCGAAAGATGCCTTGTTGAGAAGTTTGTTATTGGATTATGTGAAGAAATGTGAGCAGAAAGGACAGTTTGTGTCTTCACAAGTGGAAGGGAGAATAAAAGTGAATGCATCCAATTGAATAGAAAGGGAAAAAATATGAAAAAAATATATTGCTTGTGGCTGATGTGTCTGTTGGCTGGTGTGGTGGCGGCTCAGTCGGTAAAAGAATTGTATATATTTCACACCAACGATATGCATAGCCGTATAGAACCGTTTGCGACTTATTTCCCGGATTCAGTGTTGGCCGGGAAAGCGGGTATGTTACGTCGGGCAACGTTTGTCAAGGAACAACGGAGAGAACATAAGGATTTGTTGCTTTTTGATTCGGGTGACTTTTCACAAGGAAGTCCTTATTATAATATGTTCAAAGGAGAAGTGGAAATCAAGATGATGAATGAAATGGGATATGATGCAGGCACCATTGGCAATCATGAATTTGATTTTGGGCTGGACAACATGGCTCGTTTGTTCAAAATGGCGAAGTTCCCGATAGTTTGTGCCAATTATGATGTAACCGGAACAGTACTCGAAGGATTGGTGAAAGAATATACAATTATCGAGCGGAACGGTATCCGTATCGGAGTCTTTGGACTGGGTGCTGAACTCGACGGACTTGTGGCACATGCTAATTATGGGAATGTGAAGTTTGAAGATCCGGTTTCCGAAGGACAGCGTGTGGCCGATTTGTTGAAGAATCAGGAACATTGTGATTTGGTGATTTGTTTGTCGCATCTGGGCTGGAAGGGAGAACCCTACTCTGACGTGGAACTGGTTGAAAATACTCGTAATATTGATATTGTATTGGGAGGACATTCTCATTCTTTCTTTGACGGCCCCAAGTTTTATAAGAATCTTGACGGGGTGGAAGTGCCTGTACAGCAGATGGGGAAACATGCAGCTTTCGTCGGAAAGATGGTGGTTAAGATGCAGAAAAATTAAAAGGAAGAAAATATGAAGAGACAAGTTTTATGCAGTGTGGTACTGTGTTTGCTGGCCGTAGCGGGGATTTCCGCGCAAGGTCCTGCACTCCTGAACGGGATACGGGACACTGCGGCTTGCCGTAAATGGGTAGACAGGCAGATGGAACGCATGACCCTGAAACAGAAGGTCGGGCAGTTGTTTATCTATACTCTTCAGCCGGTCGTTACTCAGTATAATAAAAATGTGTTGCGTAAGGCAGTTGAAGATTATGCTGTGGGTGGATTGTTGTTTACCGGTGGAGAGGCTCGGAAGCAGGTACAGCTGACCAATTATGCCCAGTCGTATGCTTCTGTACCACTGATGGTGACTTTCGATGGAGAGTGGGGACTGGGAATGCGGTTGAAAGGTACCCCCTCGTTCCCTTACAATCGCGTACTAGGATGCATACAGAATGATTCATTGTTGTATGCCTATGGAAAAGAAGTGGCTCGTCAGTGTCATACAGTAGGAGTACAGGTGAATTTCGCCCCTGTCGCAGACGTAGACAACAATCCTCAGAACCCGGTAATTAATTTTCGCTCGTTCGGTAGTGACCCAAAGCGGGTGGCCGATAAGGTGGTATCCTATACAAGAGGGTTGGAAGAAGGGGGAGTGCTGGCGGTATGCAAACATTTTCCCGGGCATGGAGATACGGAAATCGACTCGCACAAGGCTTTGCCGGAATTGAGTTTCGACCGTTCTCGTTTGGATAGTATCGAACTTTATCCTTTTCGTAAGGCTATAGAGGCTGGCATCGGAGGGGTAATGGTGGGGCACCTTCATGCACCGGTGCTGGGAGAGGAACCTGCGTCTATTTCTCAGCAAGTCATCATGCATACTCTGATAGAGGAATTACGTTTTCAGGGGTTGGTGGTGACCGATGCGTTGGAAATGAAAGGAATTGCAGGACATGACGATGTCTGTGCACTTGCATTGATGGCTGGGAATGATATGCTGCTGGCTCCTCGTAATTTGAAGAAAGAGATTGATGGAGTGATGACAGCTCTAAAAAAAGGAACATTGTCAAAGGAAGAAATTGACAGGAAATGTCGGAAGGTGTTGACTTTTAAGTATGCACTGGGACTTTCAGACTGGCATGATGTGGCAGAAGATGGCATTGAAGAAAAATTGCAGACGCCGGAGTTATCAGAACTTCAGCAAGAATTGGCTAAGGCTGCAGTAACGGTTTTAAAAGATTCTTCCGCCTTGCTCCCGCTCGATTTGTCAGTGTCGGGTACTGTCTTGTTGAGTGTATCTTCTTCTCTTTCGGAAGCTTATCCATTTTATAATCAGTTGCATCAGGGCTTTCCACTCAGCTGGATACATGCCGATGCCGATTCGCTGGAGGTGATTGCTACCCGTTTGCGTCCGGCGCAGCGGATTTTGGTGGCCTTGCATTCGCAAGAGGTAGAACCCTATGCTTCTTTATTGGAAAATCTGGCTGCCGACAAGCCGTTGGCTCTAGTATGTTTTGAAGATATGAAGGTGCTGGAGAAGATTCCAGAAGCGGTCCGTCATGCGTCGACGGTTGTTCTGGCTCATTCCGATGAGGCTTACCTTCAGCGTGAGGTGGCCGACCTGTTTTTAGGTAATGCTTGTGCCAACGGACGTCTTTCCATTCCACTGGCTGGAATGTTCAAGGCAGGCAGTGGGATTACAATCGATCCGGATGCTCCCCGAAAATATTGTCCGGCAGATTTGGGAATGGATGCTTCCATTTTGGCACATATTGACAGCATTGCTGAGGAAGGTATCCGGCTGGGAGCCTATCCAGGTTGCCATGTGATGGTTCTGAGGGAAGGATTGCCCGTGTATAACAAATGTTTTGGATATTATACGTATGAAGGAAAGAATCCGGTCAAGGAAAACAGTTTGTATGACTTGGCTTCACTGACGAAAGTGACAGCTACTCTGCTGGCAGTTATGAAGTTGTATGATGAAGGTAAATTCGGACTTACCGATAGGGTATCTGATTATTTGCCTGTTTTAAAGAAGACGGATAAATCGCGTATTACGGTGCAAGACTTGCTGTTTCATGAGTCTGGACTTCCTGCTTATCTGCCTTTTTATGAAGAAGCTGTCGACATGAAGTCGTGCAAGGGAGAATTGTTCCGGAAGAAGCCCGATAAGAATCACACTTTGAAATTGGCTGAGAATGTGTATGCTTGCAATGATTTTCGTTATAATCCGGAGTGGGTATCACATACTCCGTCGGCTGAATATTCGCTTCAGGTGGCCGATAGCCTGTTCTTGAAACCGGAGTTTAGCCAGCACGTCATGGAACAGATTGTGAAAGCTCCCCTGAAGGGAAAATCCTATCGCTACAGTTGCCTGAATTTCATGCTTCTCAAAGAGATGGTAGAGAAAATAACAGGTATGCCGATGGATTTATATCTTGACAGTGTATTTTATACTCCGATGGGATTAAGACATACGGCTTTCCGTCCTTTGCGTAAGTTTGCGAAGGAAGAGATTGTCCCTTCAGTAAAGGAGGATTATCTCCGTGGGGGGCTGCTGCAAGGCTTTGTGCAGGATGAGGCAGCAGCTTTCATGGGAGGGGTTTCCGGAAATGCCGGTTTGTTTGCTACAGCGCACGATGTGGCAAAAATTGCGCAGATGTGGTTGGATAAAGGAGTCTGTGGAGACCGGAGGTATTTGAGCCGGGCAACTTGCGAACTGTTCATGACTCTGAAATCCCGCAGCAGCCGTCGGGGACTGGGATTTGACAAGCCCGATGTGGACCATCCGGAGAATAGTCCTTGTACGCCTGAAGCTCCGGCTTCTGTGTTTGGACATACTGGATATACGGGTACTTGTGTCTGGGTGGACCCGGAGCATGAATTGGTTTTTGTGTTCTTGAGCAATCGTACGTATCCTTCTGCACTTGGACCGAACAATTTGGTTCGCTATAATATCCGGACACGGATACAACAGGCAATGTACCAGTCTTTAATGCGTTGATGTTATTTAGACGGGATATAAATTGGCTAGAAAATGCAAACTGGATGTGACAACTGATTGGAAAAAGATTAACTTTGCACTATCAAATTAGGACTAATAATAACTTAACTTTTTTACAACAATGGCTTACGTAATTAGTGACGATTGTATCGCTTGCGGTACTTGTATCGATGAATGCCCGGTAGGAGCAATCTCAGAAGGTGATAAATATTCAATCAATCCGGACGCTTGCACAGAATGTGGAACTTGTGCTGACGTTTGTCCTTCTGAAGCAATTCACCTGGGATAATCGCATCGTCTGTATGACACACAATAAGGGAACTCTTTTCGGGTTCCCTTATTTTTTTTTGTGGTTTTGAGAAGACATTTGAAGACTTTTGATACCTGTGAAAAAACGTAAGGGCGTTCGGGGTAAAACGCTTCGACGTTTGATTCAAAACGTCAAAGCGTTTTAGATCAAACGTCGAAGCGTTTCCTTTCAAATGTCAAAGCGTTTTACTTGAAACGCTTAGGCGTTTTGGAGGGCATAAAAAAACAGCTCTGGAAATCTTTCCCCAGAGCTGTTTTGTCATATTATTCTGACGATGTTATTTCAGGCGGGCCAAAGTTTCCTTGATGCGACGCATAGATTCCACGATGTTTTCGTCGGAAGTGGCGTAGCTCATACGGATGCATTCAGGCGCTCCGAAAGAAGTACCGCCTACGCAAGCCACGTGGCCTACTTCCAGCAGGTACATAGCCAAGTCATCGGCATTGTTGATTACGCGGTCGCCGTCTTTCTTTCCGAAGAAAGAATCACATTTCGGGAATAGGTAGAAGGCTCCCTGCGGTACGTTCACTTCGAATCCCGGGATTTCTTTTGCCAGTTTCACAATCAGGTCGCGGCGGCGTTCGAATGCCTTGCGCATTTCTTCTACCGGAGCCTGTGTGCCTGTGTAAGCAGCTTCAGCGGCTTTCTGTGATACAGAGCAAGGTCCTGAAGTGTACTGTCCCTGCAATTTGTTCACACCTTTTACAATCCATTCCGGACCAGCGATGAAACCGATACGCCATCCCGTCATAGCGTATGCCTTTGATACACCGTTGACAATGACTACACGGTCTTTGATGTCAGCAAACTGAGCGATGCTTTGGTGTTTGCCGATGTAGTTGATATGTTCGTAGATTTCGTCGGCAATGACGATGACACGTTCGTGTTTAGCGATGACTTCTGCCAGTCCTTTCAGTTCTTCCTTTGAATAGACAGAACCTGTCGGGTTAGACGGAGAGCAAAGAATCAGGGCACGGGTCTTGGGAGTGATGGCAGCTTCCAACTGGGCCGGAGTGATTTTGAAGTCTTGTTCGATACCTGCGCGTACGATGACCGGAGTACCTTCAGCCAGTTTCACCATTTCCGGATAGCTTACCCAGAAAGGAGCCGGAACAATCACTTCGTCACCTTTGTTGACCAGTGCCAGGATGGTGTTGCAGACAGACTGCTTGGCACCGTTTGCACAGCTGATTTGAGCGGCGGTGTATTCCAGACCGTTTTCATTTTTCAGTTTTGCCACGATGGCGTTGCGCAGTGCCGGATAGCCGGCTACGGGTGAATAACGAGAGTAGTTTTCGTCAATGGCCTTTTTGGCCGCTTCTTTGATGTGGTCAGGAGTGTTGAAATCCGGTTCTCCCACACTCAGGTTGATGACGTCAACCCCCTGAGCTTTAAGTTCACTACTTTTCTGTGACATAGCCAGTGTAGCCGAAGGCGACAGGCTGTTCAAACGATCTGAAAGTTGGTTCATGTTATTGTGTTATTAAAGTTGGAAATTCTTTGCAAAAGAAGCTAATTTCTTTCACATATAAAAGAAATTAGCTTCGAAAAAGGTTTATTTTCTGTCTCCAAGTATCCGGAGGAGATAAATGAACAAGTTGATGAAGTCGAGATACAAAGTCAAGGCTCCCATCAGGGCTATCTTCTGTGTGGTTTCGTTGACTTCAATGTCGTCGTGCGACAGGAGTTGCTTGATTTTCTGTGAATCATAGGCTGTAAGTCCCACAAAGAGCAGCACGCCGATGTAGGAAATAATCATGTCCATCATCGTGTTGTGCAGGAAGATGTTCACCAGTGAGGCGATAATCAGTCCGATTACTCCCATCAGGCAAAGACTGCCGATGCGGGTAAGGTCTTTCTTGGTGATATAACCGTATAAGGCCGTTACTCCGAATGTTCCGGCTGTCACAAAGAAGGTCGTGGCAATGGAACTGAGGGTATAAATCAGAAAGAGCACAGACATCGTGACCCCGTTCAGAACTGAATAGGCGATGAACAGGAGGGTAGCCGTGGTGAAGCTGATTTTATGTATGCGGGCAGAAAGATACATCACCAAGGCCACTTCGGCAATCAGTAAGCCCCAGAACAAGATGGAATTCTGCATCATGGCCTCAATGAGGGTGTACGATTTGGCCACATACATGGCTACAAAGCCCGTAATGACCAATGCCAGCGTCATCCAAATGTATACACTGCGAAACAAAGCGGTCTGCGCAGCCTTGCTGGCATAACTTTTTACTAAATTGTTTGTTTCCATACGTCTTGATTATTTGTTGAAATGTAAGGTATGTCCCATTCTGTCTTTTTTGGTACGCAGGTAGCGCTCGTTGTATTTGTTGGGAGTCACTTCGATGGGCACGTTTTCTACGATTTCCAGTCCGTAAGCTTCCAGTCCCACGCGCTTGACCGGGTTGTTGGTGAGCAGACGCATCTTGTGGATACCGATTTCGCGAAGAATCTGTGCGCCTACTCCGTAGTCACGTTCGTCGGCCTGATGTCCCAGGCAAAGGTTGGCGTCTACCGTGTCCATGCCTTCTTCCTGCAGCTTGTAGGCTTTCATTTTTTCCATGAGGCCGATGCCGCGCCCTTCCTGGTTCAGGTAGATAATGGCTCCCTTTCCTTCTTTCTCGATTTGCTGCATGGCCTTGTGCAACTGTTCTCCGCAGTCGCAGCGCATGGAGCCGAAGATGTCGCCCGTGGCGCAGGAAGAGTGTACACGTACCAGCACCGGTTCATCTTCAGCGAAAGTGCCTTTGATCAGGGCCACATGTTCCAGTCCGTTACTCTTTTGGCGGAAAGGAATCAGACGGAAGTGGCCGTATTCGGTTGGCATGTCTACTTCCACTCCTCTTTCTACCAGTGACTCCTGTTTCAGGCGGTAAGCAATGAGGTCGGCAATGGAAATCAGTTTGAAGCCGTATTCATCGGCCATCTTCTTCAATTCCGGCAGACGGGCCATTGTTCCGTCTTCGTTCATCACTTCCATCAGGGCTGCGGCAGGATAGAGTCCGGACAAGCGGGCCATATCTACACAAGCTTCCGTATGTCCGGCACGGCGGAGCACACCTTTGTCTTGTGCATACAGCGGGTTCACGTGTCCCGGACGTCCGAAAGTTTCCGGTTTGGAAGTAGGATCGGCCAGTGCGCGGATGGTAGCCGCACGGTCGGCTGCCGATACACCGGTAGTACATCCTTCCAGCTTGTCGATGGTCACAGTAAACGGAGTACCCAGTACGGAAGTGTTGTTAGACACTTGATGGGGCAAGTCCAGTTCCTCGCAGCGAGATATAGTGATAGGGGCGCAAAGTACACCTCTTGCATGTTTCAGCATGAAATTTACTTTTTCCGGGGTAATCAGTTCTGCAGCCACTACCAGGTCGCCTTCATTTTCGCGGTCTTCGTCGTCTACGATGATGACGAATTCTCCTTTGCGGAAATCTTCGATTGCCTCTTCAATTGTATTCAGTTTGATTTTCTCCATAATGATATGATAGTTTAGAATGATTTCTTGATTCTTTCTTGTATGTCACGGTTGGTTTTGACAATGGTTTTTAAATCTTTGTCCAGACGCACACGGTAACGCCAGATATTCAGCCAAATAAGTATTCCGGCAGGAACAATGATGCCAATCAGGAGGTTGAGCCAGCGGTTGTCCGATACGCTCTTGTGAGCCTTTATCGATAAGAACGGATAATTGTTCAATAAGTTCAGCAATACGCTGTCTTTTGTATTGGACAGTTCTTCAATCAGGCCTTCCATTTGTTGGCTGATTTCTTTGATGGCATCGTCGTGCTTGTTGTTGGTAAATATCTGATAATAGTTTGGTGGCCCCAGCAGTTTGTGAGTCTTTTCGTAAGCTTCACATTCTTGGCAGAGTGTGTCCAAATCGTGGCTGATTCTATTATAGTCTGGTGTATGGATAATGACTTCTTTTTTGAATATATGACGTGAAACTCTGATGCCCAGTATCTTCCGGAAGAAGGCTGCATATACATCAATATTGAATACCACAGAATCTTTGTTGGATTTGTAGGTCAGGAATCCACCCAGTGGAGCCAGGATGATTGTACTCATCCATGTTCCCAGTACGATGTTCATTTCTCCACTTTTGGCCACACGGGTAGCTCCGGAGTCGATGATGTAGTAGAGCACGAAAATCAATACAGAGATTACGACCGGCATACCCAGTCCTCCTTTTCGGATGATGGCACCCAGTGGGGCACCGATAAAGAAGAAGATGATACAAGCCAGTGACAAGGTAATTTTTTTATGCCAGTCCGACTGATGGCGGCGGATGTTATTGTCTGCATCCCTTGTCATATAACTTTTCATGCTCCAGTCCGAAATAAGAGAAGAAAGGCGCATTTCTGTTGTATTGAGCGCTTTTAGGCGTTGGGCAGACGTCATACTGTTGAGAATGCTGTCTGTATTGATGATGGTCAGATGCTCTTGCTTGATTTTTGTGGAATCATTTTTTGAGAGTATCGGTTTCCGATAAGTTGTTTTCATGGCATCTGAATACATGGCCTGTCCTACGCTGTCGGCGTACATGTTCAACGAGTCGATAGCCAATGAAATTTCACGCATGTTTTTAATGTCTGAACGCTGGTTCAGGAAGTTTCCGTCTACCATTTCAAAATTGGTATCAAAAGCAATCAAGGTATGTTTTTCCTTGAATGTTTCTCGACGGTAGGGTACATTGCGCGAAATGACCGACTGCGATTTCAGGTTCTCGAACTGTTCACCATTGTACAGATGCAGATACAAATGTTTTTTGTCGGCAGTCAGTTCCAGTTTACCTTCTGCAGCCCAGATGATATGGGCATTTTCGAATCCATCAGAGAAATTATAGATAAGTACATCTTGCAGAATACCTGTATCCCGGTCTTTTTTCTTGACATAGATATTATATCCTTCGATGTCGCTGTAGAACACTCCTTCAGGGATATCTACTTCCGGTGATTTCTGCTTCATGGAAACAAGCAGCGTCCAAAGTTCCTTTTGTGCTTTAGGCCCGATTACATTCTGAAAAAAAAAGGACATGACCCCTAGAAAGGTACAGAAAAGTACTACTGGGCGAATAATGCGCAACAAGGGAATACCTGCTGCCTTCATGGACAACAGTTCATATCGTTCTCCAAAGTTTCCGAAAGTCATCAGGGCAGCCAGAAGAATAGCCAATGGAAGGGACAACGGAATCAGCGTCAGTGCCGATAGAAAGAAGAACTGGGCAAGGACACTCATTTCCAGCCCCTTTCCTACCAGTTCGTCGACATATCTCCATAAAAACTGCATCATGAAGATGAAGAGGCAGATAAAGAATGTCCCCGAAAAGAGCAGTAGAAAACTCTTTAAGACGAATATATCAAGTTTTTTTATGCGTAGCATTCCGTTTCCTATATTATCAGCATGCAAAAGTAGCACAAAAAACGGACAGCAAAGTAAAGTTTTGTATATTTTATAGATTTATACCCCGAAAACTCTTTTTAGAGTTTCAATTTGCGAGTCCCAGAGGCTGCGTGTGTCATCTTCTTCACCCGGTTCCACAAAGTCTGTGATTTCCAGGCTATGGTCGGTAGTCAGTTCATTATAGTGTATTTTCATTTCAAAATAGCTTTTGGATTCTTCGTCGTCCAGCCAGTGAAAGCGGATGAAAAATTCTGGTCGGCTGTTGACCACAATGGCCTGGCGGGTTTCAGTTTTTCCCCAGCGGAACGTATAAGTTTTGCCATCTTTGGTGACCTGATCGGCAAACCAGCGTTGCAGACCGGCAGTTGTACTGATGGCATTCCATATAATGATACTCGAAGATGGGTTTAGTGGATATTCAATTTGTGTTTTTCTTTTCATGACGTTTCTAGTGTTTTTATTTGTATTTTTCAGCAACGGCGGCAAATTAAAGTATTTTTTTGTTCACTCCATAATGATTGGAGGATTTTTTTTGTGGCTTTGCTTTGATTTAGGTCATTCAGGTAGCAGGAGAAGAAGTGTATAGTTTGTTATCTTGGATGTGTAACCTTTCTTATTTTGAGTTTTTGCGGGAAAAAACATAAAAAAGAGACGATAAATTTGCGCAATTCAAAAACTTGCTCTATCTTTGCACCCGCAATCACGAAATGATGGCGGGATAGCTCAGCTGGTTAGAGCGCATGATTCATAATCATGAGGTCCCCGGTTCAATCCCGGGTCCCGCTACGAAGAATGATTTAGCCGTTGGGTGGCTTCCACGCCTGGCGGTTTTTTAATGAATGGCGGGATAGCTCAGCTGGTTAGAGCGCATGATTCATAATCATGAGGTCCCCGGTTCAATCCCGGGTCCCGCTACAAAAAAAGACATTCAGAAATTAACTGAATGTCTTTTTTTTGTGCATATAGGCGTTTATTTCTGTTTTTCTTTCCATAAACGTGTCATGTCTTCCAGTGTTTTGCCCTTAGTCTCTGGAACCAGCCGCCATACAAAGAGGGCAGCAAGGATACAGATTGCTCCGTAGAGTCCATATACGAACATGTGGCCGAATTTATCTCCCATCTCTCCGGCACTCATGTTATACATGGGCAGGAAGGTGGAGGAGACAATGAAGTTGAATATCCATTGGAAGGCTACGGCGATGGCTACGGCAGCTCCACGAATGGTATTGGGGAAGATTTCAGCAATAAGTACCCAGCAGATAGGTCCCCAGCTGAACATAAACGAGGCACTGTAGACCATGATGCTGATAACTGGTATCATGGGGGATAGTCCTGTAACCGCGTTGCTGAGAGCCACTCCGAAGGCACCTGCTGCCATGCCGATGGAACCATAAATCAGTAGTGGCTTGCGTCCCCATTTTTCTACCGTAAAGACGGCTAACAGTGTGAACAGGATGTTGATAATTCCCATGAATACAGTTTGTACCATTGGGTTACCCATGCCCATACTTTCGAAAATACGCGGAGCGAAATAGAGTACGGCGTTGATGCCTACTGCTTGTTGGAATACGCTCAGCATGATGCCGATGAAGATGACCATCCAGCCGTAAGTGAAAAGTTTTTCAGTTTTTTCATTCGCTGTGGCTTTGATGTCATTGAGAATCGCTTTGGCTTGTGTCAGTCCGTTGATGCGGCTTAGTACGAACAGGGCTCTTTCATCTCGTCCGGTCATGGCCAGGTAGCGAGGAGTCTCGGGTACGAATAATACCAGAAGAGTGAATAAACCGGCAGGTACGGCTTCACTGACAAACATCAGACGCCATCCGGTTTCAATACTCCAGGCTGCAGCCTCTGGATTCATGATGCGGTTCACGCCGTCTACGATTTCGACTACCGGGTTCAGATGGTCGCCTAAGATGAGGAAGTTGACGAAATAGACTACCAGCTGGCCGAAGATGATGGCAAACTGGTTCCAGGAAACTAATGTTCCTCGGATGTTACTTGGCGCAATTTCGGCAATATACATCGGGCAGATGGCCGAAGCCAATCCTACACCTATTCCTCCAACTACACGATAAAAGTTGAATGCTACCAACAAAGAGTAGGAAGGGTCTCCGTAGGGAAATATAAGAAATTCCGGATAGTATGAGCCCAAGGCGGACAGGAAAAACATCACTCCCGCAGCCAGCAAAGACAGCTTTCTTCCAAAACGGGATGCAAAATAGCCGGAAAGCGCACTGCCGAGAATACAGCCCAATAGAGCACTTGAGGAAGTGATTCCGTGCCAGGTATCGGTATAGATGAAATCGTCTGCTCTAATGAAGAAAGCCTGGAGGCCTTTTTCTGCTCCAGAAATGACAGCCGTATCATAACCGAACAGTAGCCCTCCGAGAACGGCTACAAGTACGATGGAAAACAGATAGGCTCTGCTTCCTTTTTCTGTGTAATTCATAATGAATAAGTTTTTAGGGAAAACAAAACCGGCATACCCAGTCGGGGGGAAGATAAACTTCACCGACGGGCATGCCGGTTGAGCGCTAAATTTTTAGCTCATTAGCAATACATGTTTACAATAGCTTCGTACAATTCTTGTTTTCCGCTGGTCTGTTTCGGTTCGCCTGCGGTCTTTGCGTATGCTACAACATCTTCCAGAGTCAGCTTGCCTTTTTCAAAGTCTTTTCCTTTTCCGCTGTCAAATGAAGCGTAACGTTCAGCAAACATTTTCTTGTAAGGAGATTCTTCGAGCAGACGGGCTGCATTTTCCAATGCACGGGCCATGGCATCCATTCCGGCGATGTGTGCGATGAAGATGTCTTCCAGGTCGGTAGAGTTACGGCGTGTCTTGGCATCGAAGTTGGTACCGCCGTTGCCCAGACCACCGCCACGGATAATCTGCATCATGGCCTGAATCAGTTCATAATTGTCGATAGGGAACTGGTCGGTATCCCATCCGTTTTGATAGTCACCGCGGTTGGCGTCGATAGAACCCAGCATGCCGTTGTCGACAGCAACAGCCAGTTCGTGTTCAAAGGTATGACCGGCCAGTGTGGCGTGGTTTACTTCAATGTTTACTTTGAAGTCTTTGTCCAATCCGTGTGCTCTCAAGAAGCCGATTACGGTTTCTGTATCTACATCATACTGGTGTTTAGTCGGTTCCATCGGTTTGGGTTCAACCAGGAAAGTTCCTTTGAAGCCTTTGGCACGGGCGTAGTCACGAGCCATTTTCAGCATCTGTGCCAGGTGTTCCTTTTCACGTTTCTGGTCGGTGTTCAGCAGTGACATGTAACCTTCACGTCCACCCCAGAATACATAGTTTGTACCACCCAGTTCGATGGTTGCATCGATGGCATTTTTAATCTGTACGGCGGCACGGGCTACTACGTCGAAATCAGGATTGGTAGCTGCACCGTTCATGTAACGTGCGTGACCGAATACGTTGGCAGTACCCCACAACAGTTTGATACCTGTTTCTTCCTGTTTTTTCTTGAGATAAGCAACGACTTCTTTCAGGTTTGCTTCGTATTCTTCGATGGTAGCAGCTTCGTCGCACAAGTCTACATCGTGGAAGCAGTAGTATTCGATACCGATTTTCTGCATGAATTCAAAACCTGCATCAGCCTTGTCTTTTGCAGCCTGTACTTTGTCAGGATTTCCTTTCCAAGGGAAGGTTTTTGTACCGCCACCAAATTGGTCGCCGCCTTCAGCACACAAGGTATGCCACCAAGCCATAGCAAACTTCAACCATTCTTTCATTGGTTTGCCCATGATGATTTTGTTTGCATCATAATAACGGAAAGCCATCGGGTTTTTGCTTTCTACACCTTCAAATTTGATTTTTCCGATACCCGGAAAGTACTCTTTTGTTGCCATAATATTTTCGTTTAAAAGTTAATGGATGATTTTATTTTTTGTTGATTTTTCGAGACATTCTTTCCAACGTGCGTATGCGTCGGCGTAGGCTGCTTCATCGGATGCTTTCGGCTCGATGACGGCCAGTTTGTCGAGAGTAGCAAAAGCCTCTACGTGGTCGCGGTAGATGCCTGCTCCCATACCTGCTCCTTTGGCTGCTCCTACGGAACCGTCTGTGTCATACAGTTCAATGGTGGCTCCGGTTACTCCGGCCAGGGTGTCACGGAAGAGCGGGCTCAGGAACATATTCGCATGTCCTGCGTGAATCTTTTTCACATCCATGCCCATGCCTTTCATGATATCGATGCCATAACGGAAGGAGAACACAATTCCTTCTTGTGCGGCACGCAGCAGGTG
The DNA here is from genome assembly GCF_025567125.1 of Phocaeicola fibrisolvens. Lineage (NCBI taxonomy): Bacteria > Pseudomonadati > Bacteroidota > Bacteroidia > Bacteroidales > Bacteroidaceae > Phocaeicola > Phocaeicola fibrisolvens. Next base: position 15,322 of record NZ_JAOQJI010000027.1, read on the forward strand.
ACTGCGGTTGTGCAGGTTGAAGTTGATACCTTGGATGGAACAGCCTGTTTCCTGATTCTGCAACATGCGTTCTGCACCGTTTCCAAACGGAAGGATACTGATACCGTCTGCACCAATAGGAGCTTGTGCAGCCACTTCGTTCATTTCTGCATAGTTCAGGTCGGAAGCGAGCGTACGCTTCATCCAAGAGTTCAGGATGCCTGTGCCGTTGATGCAGAGCAGGACGCCCAAACGGGTTTGTGAAGCGGTGTGATTGACGTGTGCAAAGGTATTGACACGTGATTGTGGGTCGTAGTTTACGCTGCCGTTCACACCATATACCACTCCGGATGTGCCCGCGGTAGAAGCTATCTCTCCCGGGTTGAACACGTTCAGTGACAGGGCGTTGTTAGGCTGGTCTCCCGCACGGTAGGTTACGGGAGTGCCTGCTTTCAGTCCCAGTTCAGCTGCTACCTTTTCGGTCAGTTTTCCTTGTTCGGAGAAGGTCGGGCGGATATCGGCCAAAAGGGAAGCATCAATACCGTAATAATTCAGCAAGAAATCGGCTACCTTGTTTTCTTTAAAATCCCAGAACATTCCTTCCGACAATCCAGAGACAGTGGTACAAATTTCTCCGGTCAGGCGCATGGCGATGTAGTCGCCCGGAAGCATTACTTTATAGATTTTTGCATATATGTCAGGTTCGTTTTCTTTGACCCATGCCAGTTTGGAGGCCGTGAAATTACCCGGTGAGTTGAGCAGGTGAGAAAGGCACTGTGCTTCTCCTAACTCTTGAAAGGCTTTCTGTCCGTAAGGTACAGCTCTGGAGTCACACCAGATGATAGAAGGGCGGAGCACTTGTTGGTTCTTGTCCACACAAACCAGTCCATGCATCTGGTAAGAAATACCGATGGCTTTGATTTCTTCTGGTTTGGCTCCTGAAGTGGACAGTACAGCCTGTGTGGACAGTTTCAGATTTTCCCACCAGCTTTGTGGGTCTTGTTCAGCCCATCCTTGTTTCACGGCGAGGATGGGTGCTTCTGTCTTCGGGAAAAAGGCGGATGCTGCACATTTTCCAGTTTCTACGTTGACCAGACTCGCCTTGACCGACGAGCTTCCTATGTCATAACCTAATAAATACATGTTTATATTGTTTTTTGATTATCTTCTTGTCTTGTTGTAGATTTTCCGGTCAAAGCGGTAATACCGTGCGGCACGATGAGATACTCCTTGTTCATATTCCTCCAAAGGTACGATGTATTCCATCATGGAAATCTTTTTGTGGAAGTTTCGCACATCCAGTTGTTTTCCGTATACCACTTCGTAGAGCATACGTAATTGCAAGGCTGTGAATTTTCTTGGCAGCAGCTCAAAAATGCACGATGGATTGAATTCTATGTGCTGACGGATGAGCCTCATGGCTTCTGCGATTATCAGGTTATGGTCAAACGCCAGATCTTTTACTTCTTCGAGCGCTACCCATTCAGCTTTGTATTCATTCAAATTTTTATTTAATGCCTTGTCTATTTTTACTAAAGCAAGATAGGCTATAGTGACAATTCGTTCTACCTTGGCTTTTTCCGCTCTTTCCAGCCAATGTACATCTTTCGGGTTCTTGGTACGGTCTTTAGAACCGAAAGCCTTGAATTGCATCAGATCTACATTTTTTAGGCCAGTCAAATCCTGAAGTACCCGTTTGGCCGCATCGTCCAAGTCTTCATCCATATAGATAAGGCTTCCTGGGAGCTTCATGTCGTGGAAAACTTCTCCACTTTCTTCTCCCATACGTTTGACGAGTAGCACTTTTAATTTCTCTCCGTCGAATCCGATGACTACGCAATCTACTGAGATGTGGTTGTTGGCCAATTGTCTTGTGTATTCCATAAGCATTTTTCTGTCTACTTTGCAAAGAACGTCTTTTTAATTGAATTATGCAATAGGAAAATCCTAATTGTAAAAGCTTATTGTTCAATGGAATAAATATCTTCTTTCGTACAATATCATGATTTGTTGTTTTTGTATCTCATACAATATGTATTCGGGGTGATTTTCCTTTTGGATTTTTTTTAAATCATGGTAGAATTGAAGTAACGAATATTCAAGGATTTAAGTCGTGTGAATGAAGCAACGAGGATAGGTCACTTATTGTATTTTACGCCTGAGGAATTTTATAGGGTTGCTGTCGGGGAAATAGTGGGGGATAATGGTAATTTTCTTTATGTGTTAAAAATCTAAAAGAGAAAAAATGTACCTTTGCATTGTTTTTTAGAGGAAATAATTATGGAGAATTCAATGAAATTAATCATGTTGGGTACGGGAAATGCTGCCGTAGTGAACTGTTACAATACGTGTTTCGCACTTTGTCGAGGAGAAAATTTTTTTCTGGTGGATGCGGGAGGAGGCAACGGTATCTTGCAGCAGCTTCAGAAAGCCCATATACCTTTGAATGGGATTCATGAGATTTTTGTAACGCATGCCCATACCGATCATATTTTAGGAGTGATTTGGATGATTCGTGTGGTGGCACAGGCCATGCAGAAAGGAGAGTACGAAGGAAAATTACGTGTGTACGGCCATGACAAGGTGGTGAAGGTGCTCGACTGGATTTGTCGGATGACTTTACCGAAAAAGATTGTAGTCCGCTTGGGAGAGGACATTCTGTTGTGTGAAGTAGAGAATGGAGGAAAATTTCAGGCCATTGGTCTGGAGGTAGAATGCTTTGATATTGCTTCTACAAAAGAAAAGCAGTTTGGTTTTCGTACTTGTTTGCCCGACGGACAGTCGCTGGTCTGTCTGGGCGACGAACCCTACAATGAATGTAACCGGCATTATGTCGAAGAAGCCGACTGGTTGTTGTGTGAGGCCTTCTGTTTGTATGAAGACCGGGAGCGTTTTAAGCCTTACGAGAAACATCACAGCACGGCACTTGATGCCGGACGGCTGGCAGCCCAACTGGGTGTGAAAAAACAGCTGTTGTATCATACGGAGGATAAAACGCTTGCTACTCGAAAAGAACGTTATACGGCAGAAGCTGCTTCACAGTTTAGCGGGAAGGTATATGTGCCGGATGATTTAGAGGAGATTATATTATAGGGCAGTAAGAGAGTGTTGTTTGTTTGAGGGCAATTACTGCGGAATAGTAAGCGAGTTTTCGTGGCCAGTTTGGAAGTCGTTATAAAAGGAAGGTTTACTGAAATAAAAAAGCCGCTCCAGTAGTAAGTCTGGAACGGCTTTTTTTATGGTAAATATTTTATTTCATTATCTTGACAAAGTAAGTCAGAGTAGGAAGATGGTCACTGAAACCGTTTTGGAAAGTTGTACCAGAGAAGGTTCGGAGCGGATAGCCTTTGTATTTTCCTTCCTGTTGGATAAGGAAAGGACGGTTGAATACTTCGCTTTTCCAGAACTTCAGTGTAGTACGGTCTTTTCCAATAAGGTTGCCGGATATTATCTGCTGATCGAACAGATTCCACTGATTCTGATAGCAAAGAGAGCCGATACCTTGGTCGTATAGTTTCCATGTGGCATTGTAATATCCGTTAGCTTTTACTTTCTTGATATCTTTTTTGGCACCCAGTACCTCACTGCAACTTTTGTTATATGGGTCATCGTTCAAGTCACCCACAATCAGCACCTTGGCTTCCGGATTCTGTGCATGGATGGAATCACCGATATGCTTCACGATGCTGGCTGCAAATTCTCTTAGCGGAGAGGAGGCAGCACCGCCGTAGCGTGAAGGCCAGTGATTGACAATCAGGTGGAAGGGTTCTCCTGCCAAGATACCGCTTACCAACAAGATATCACGGGTCTTGTAGTTGGGCATATCCGGTTTGTGGAAGGGATAAGTACGTGCGTCAATTAGCTTAAACAATTTTGGGTTGTATAATGCTGCTACGTCGATACCTCTGTGGTCGGGTGACTCAAAGTGTACGATTTCATATCCCATTCCATCGATAGGAGTTGTGTGGGTCAAGTCTTCCAATACCTTTCGGTTTTCTACTTCAGCCACGCCGATGATGGCAGGACCAGCCGGGCAATAATCTTTTCCTAGCTGAGAAATCACTTTGGCAATGTTCTGTAATTTTTGTTCATACTTGGACTGAGTCCATTCATATTTTCCTTCAGGTGTGAAATCATCGTCACCTTTATTGTTGGGGTCGTCAATTGTGTCCCAAAGATTTTCCAAGTTATAGAATGCGGCTGCATATACTCCCAGTCTGTCTTGTGCAGACAGACGGAGAGTATACACACAAGCGATGAACAAAGTGAAAATGAGTAATCGTTTATTCATAACTTCTGTTGTTTGGTATTAATGCTCGGGTGTGGGTTCAATGGTGGTTCCTTCTTCGTTGCCGGAGGTGCTGCTACCTGGAACATAGAGTTTTACATTGTATAGGCGCAATCCATAGGCGTTGTCAGTAGTTGTGCAATAGAATTCCAAGGTCGTATTGTCGGATACTGTGACATTTTCGATAGTCATCTTGAAAGGAGTGTTTCCTTGCTTGGCATCGCCTGTAACTTCTTTGCTCGGGATACTCAACTCTTGTCCGTTGCATTTGACTTTCAGTGTGTTCAAATCCTGTTTCTCACCAGCATTATATACGTTAGCGCCTACCTGGTATTCTAATGTTGCAGAGGTATTGCCTTGTGCATTGATACCTTTAATGGCAATAGCTACGTCCTTATTTCCTGGGAACCAAACATTGGTAAGGTTGCTGACGATACGAACAGAGGCTTTTTCTTCCGAAGTATTCTCAAACATGCTGGCAGGATTGTCAAATCCTTTATAATCGCTGAGGTAAGGCCAGTAGTTCCCGCTCTTTTCAGGAGTTCCAAAAGATTCCTGGAATAGCACTTTTTCGCTGCTGGGTGTTTGTTCTCCTCCTTCATTACCACCTTCTTCACTGCTTCCAGTAAAGTCGCTGACATCGCTGGCAGTGCGTAGCGTGAGCTGCCATGTACCTCTGAATCGTCCTAAAATACCTGTTACGTTACCTTTTCCTGTTGGCAGTTTGTTGCCAGCAAAGCTGGCATAGTTGCTGGTACGAATCATGAGTGTATTTCCATGGCTGTCGGTAATGTTTTCTTCACCATAACCGCTTTCAGGAGCGAAGATTCCAGTTCCTCCGTTTTGGAAAGTTACTCCAGTAAATTGAATCAGTTTGAATTTGTATGCATCAGGGTTTGTATTGATGGTGCTGATGTCATCGATTACAAGAGGTTTTGCATTTTCGGGATTAGCCCATCCGTCTTTACTTACGTGTTTCTCAAAATCTTCCCATGGAGTTCGATACAAATAGCCTTGCGGGTGACCCAATTGCTGTTCGTCACCATATACGGAGATGCTCAGTCCGTTCAGGTCTACATAAACGGTCTGACCTACCGGGTAGTAATTGTATACACTGCTTTGGTCTACTTCCATTTCAATGGCACCCGTTTCATCCTGCAGGTAGATTTTCTTGAAGATGTTTCCCGATTCATCGTTGCCGGTGATTACTGCTTTCAGTACCTGATCTTGCGAAATGATGACAGGAGTGTCTTCAGTAGCCGCAGCCGTTTGTGTGCGAAGTTCGGAAATCGTAATATTAGCTGACGGGCCTGTATATTCAGGTTCTGTCAGGAGAGGAGCGTCGTAGTCTCGTTCACAGGCAAAAAGAGCGAGTGAAGCAATGAGTGGCAGACTGATATTTTTTAAGAGTTTCATATATTCTGAGTTTTATGTAAGTTATTGATTAAAAACGGTAGCTGACATTCAAGAAGCAGTTGATTCCCTGCATGTAATAGTATTTTCCTCCAAAGCGTTCCGGATGTTCAAGGTCGAAACGGCCTTGTTCATATCCTCCAGTACAAATGTCTTTTTTATTCAGTACATTGTTTAGAGAGAGATTAAAGTTGATAGACTGTTTTCCAGGTAGATAAAAGATTTTTCCTACAGATAAATCCAGTGTATAGGCTGCTGGGAAACGTTCTTGTGTAGTCAGTTGTTTGAAAGCATCGTAGTATTGGTTATACGGTGTGACAGAAGTGTAACTTGATGCCAAGCGGCGGAGTGGTGCTGCTTCAATGTAATTGCGTGCAAATCCATTCAGGTTGGCTCCCAGGAACCAATAGTTGATGAAGTAACGAATTCCGAATGTACCGGCTATTTGTGGAACTCCACCCACATATACATCTTTCATGTATACTTTTTCTTGTGCGACAATTTTTCCGTTTTCTGAATTCTTTATACCGTCCGGATTATTGCTATAGTAATATTCACCCACGGTGCCGGCCAAGTCAAAGCTCCAGTGGTCATCTACTTTATAAGTAGCTCCCAGTTCAACTCCTCTGTGGATCCGATTCACTCCATAAAGCACGTGGTTGATGAATGTTCCTTCAATGCCATCGTAGTAGCTGCTACGTTCCATCTGGTCGTAGAAATTGGTTTGGAATACTCCGATACGTCCGGCCAGGTGAGGAGTAGAGAAGATGTAGTTGATATCAGCAGAGAGAATGCGTCCGCTCTTCATATTATCGATTGTACGGTCGGTGATACGTGGTGATACGTACGCTTCGTTGGGCAGAGGAGCTTCGCTTCCGTAGCTGATATTGGCATTGATCATGTGACGTCCGTTGAATTTATAGGTCAATCCTCCTTTTACTGTCAGGTCGGTAAACTGGTGGCGTGCACCTTTTCCGAAGGAGCTGTCAGGATAACGTCCGTTACGCATTTTACCGTCACGCTGGAAACTGGTATAAGTCAGTTTCATACCATAATAGTAGTCCCAATAACGTGAATGATACTGGTTAACTACCCATGCGTTCAATGAGTAAATGTTCAGGTTGTAGTTGTAACCGAAGATGCCATCCTCATACACCTTTCTTTGTGGACGGTTCAAGTCATTTTGTATTTTATCCGGGTCTCCGGAGAAATCCTGTTCTGCAAACTTGTCGATGTCCAATACGTATTCGGCTCCCAAGAGGTCGTTTACGGTTTTAAATTGGCGTGACTGGGTATATCTTGCCCCTATGCCAGCCGTAATGTCAAAGTGTCGGCTCATGTGTGCATTCAGGGTAGAGTTGAATGAGGTTTCCAATAAATCACTGCGGCGTTCTTCTACCATGTAGACAGCAGCTCCATTGCCATTACGGATATTGTTGGCATTAGCCAGGTACAAGTCATTCCAGTTAATCTGAGTAAAATCCGTTTGATTGCTGCTCCATAAGGCTTTGTATCTAGCCTGTGTTTCCTCGTTTTCGAAATATGACGGCAAATAACGGTAATAATCCGGTCGTGGGTCTGGGGCATTATACCAGTTCAATGCTGTATTTCCATAACGGGCATAGTGTGCTCCTACGCCTGTGGTCAGCGTCATGTTGTCATTGATTTTCCAAATGTGTGAAATAATAGCTGTCGGGTCGAAGGCCGTTACCACCTTGGCATTTCTTTTCTTTCCGTTCTGATATCCCCAGTTCGGGTTATAAAGGTAGTTTCCTGTCAGTTCATATACTTCACGGTAGGAACTTCCTTGCTGTCCGCGTTGTACAGGCGAAACGAAAGCCACCATAGACAGGCTGTGCTTTCCACCCAGCCATTGCTTTTCGGCAGAAAAAGCGAAAGAAACATTCTTGTAGAATGTACCATCGATATTACCTTCATTGGAATAACGTCCACCGATGGAAGTTGTGAACGCCCATCCGTTGTCTTTTAATCCGGTAGAATAGGTAAACATACCCCGGAGATAATAATTTCGGTTCGTGTAGCTTAAAGTTAACTTTCCACCTGGAGTGTAAGTACTAGCCCGCATGTTGATGTTTTCGGTCCCTCCCAGTTCTCCAAAAGTAAAAGAAGAAGGTGCGGTGAAGTTTGTCACGTCTCCGTTGCGGGTCATATCGTTCAACGCTCCCACTGATGCATAATTGAAGACACCTCGGTTTTGGTCGTTGAATTCTACTCCGTTGATGTATTTCACTTCTTGTGTGCTGTTGTAGCCGCGTGGAGAAAAACGGGCTGGTGACAGTTGATAAGCCGCCTTGTTCAGGAAAATATCGTTAGATAAAATAACGGTAGAACTTACATCCTGGCCGGAAGTTTCTACATCATCGTCTACCATGCCTGCATCAATGATACCAATCATGGATACATCTTCGTTGGCGTTCAGTTCAGTTACTCGGATAGGTTTTAGTTCAGTTACGCCTAAGTCTTCTACTTCAATGGATACACTCTTGGGCGTAATCATTACGGAGTTAAGCTGAATGACGTATTTTCCCGGCTTGATGTCCCGGATGGTAAAGTTTCCATCCGCGTCGGTTCTAACTTGACGGTTTTGTCCTTTTACCGTCACGATGACTCCGGGAACGGGGTCATTGCTTACTGCTCCGATCACACTTCCTTTCACGTTCACATTTCCTTGTGCAAAGGCAAGGTAAGGAAGGAAGAATGCCATGAAGAACAGTAATTTGTGTTTCATAAAAAATTAATTGTTAGTTTAGTGTAATTTATAAGGGGTTAAAAGAGAACATGAAAAAGTTTTATAAAGCTTTTTCATGTTCTCTTTTTAGAGGAATTCAAAATGAAAATATTAGTCCATAGTGTGATTTCCTAATCCACTCACATCATCTTTGGAAAGAGTTTCCCATTGAGATGCATTATACGTAGAAGAAGGCGCTGTCACATTAGACTTTCTACGTAAAGTCACATCTTTAGCAAAATCAGCGCTACCGCCATTAAATGTTCCAATAATATCGATAAGGACTCCATTTTTGAATAAACCAACCGGGTCGTTTCCATTGAAATTGATTGCGTTGCAAACAGTAGCTTCTCCTGGGTAAATTGTAGCGTTACTATTTTTGTAAACTATGGTTGATTTTGCTGCAATGGTTCCAGATAGTTCGCTATAATTTGAATATCCTGTGCCATCTTTACTCCACGATGCTCCTCCATTTGTATTTAAATCAATTGCATAAGCAGACAAATCGATTACTTCGTTAGTCGGATTATAGATTTCAATGTATTTGTTGTTGCTTGACCCTTCTACATATTCAGAAATAAATAAGTCTGCATTTCCAGTTTCCGTCCCTGGTTCTGGATCCGGTTCTGGTGTAACTGTTCCGCCACCTTCTCCGTTGGCAATGACTTTCACATCATAAACTTCCCATGTAGCTGCAGCCGCAGTTGTACTTACATACTTGAAGGCAAACTTGATTTTTTTGCCAGTATAAGCAGATAAGTCTATATTTCCTGAAGAAACTTTATCCCAGTTGTTTCCAGCAGGGTAGTTTGGAATCGCTACTTGTTGCCAGTTCTCTGTAGATGTTTCGGTAACCCATAAGGTCTGTTGAGTTTTCATATCACCTGCATGGTTAATGATATGCATGAAACTCAGGGTGGCAGTAGTAGCGGTAGACAAATCTACTTCTGGAGAAATCAACCAGCTTTCTGATGCTTTGGCACCACTGATAAATGCACTGGCTTTCATATAGTAATAAGGAGTTCCTCCTGTGGTTGTTCCTGCGTCATGTTTCCAAACATAACTTCCTCCTTCCGGAAGTTGTTTATCTTCAATGGTAAAGTTTCCTTGGCTGGTAGCGAATGATTCATCTAATACTACGGTTTCTTTACCTGGTTGAACTTCACCATCAAAATCTACATTAATATCTCCACCTGGTTTTTCAGTCCAATCTTCAATGGTTGCTGTACCTACAGTTACTACTGGTTTGCCATTGTTGATGGACAAGTTGGCGTTGAAGGTAACGTTTTTGCCTTCTTCAAAGATTGAAGCATCAGTTAGGGTATAAGTGTATGATTTACCTGCGAGGTTGAATTTCAAAGTCACAGCAGTCTGATCGGTAGAGGCTGCGGTTGGGAGAATGATTGCAGTGGCGGTTGTACCTTCTGCATTCACATTCATGGCCACGTCTTTCTGGTTGGTGCCAGCGGTAGCAGTCAACGTTCCATTGCCTAAATTGAATTCTCCTTCTGTACTGATTCCGTTCATGTCGATAGTCAGTCCGTTCAAAGTCTCAATTGTGGCGTCTTTTGATACGTTGATGGTCATTTTCGACAATTTGTGAGTAAACGTCAGGCTGATGTTGGAAGATGTGGTTGCTGCTACTCCTTTAGTTCCGTTAGAGTAAATCAAGTCGATGGCGGCTGGTTTACTTTGGTCTGATACGTTGACTGCAATTTTGTTACCACTTACGCTTGTGGTATAAGGATAGTATGCAATGAAGTCTACACTTCCACTTTCCGGAAGGTAGATGCCATTGCCCGAAGCTGCTGTCAGTGTACCGTTGGTTTGTGCAATGTACTTCTTGTTTTGTGCAGTAGCTGCATCAATAGTACCTCCTGCGTTCATCATGTAGATACCTACTTCGTCGTTCGCATTCCAAGTGTTGCCGGATACTCTTGACTGAATGGCAGTAGTAAAGACGATACCTTCACTTCCGTACCATTCGCTGTTGTCATCGTTGTTTGTACAGCTCACTAGAGCTAGGGTTGATAATGCCCCCATGTACAGTAAATTCGAGATCTTCATAATTGTATATTTATAAGGAACATGATTAGATTATTTCCATGCAGTCTTTTGGCTTTTTATGCTTTCAGTGATTTCCGGTTTATCTGGGAAAAATGTAAAGCCAGTCATTTCTTCCAATTCTTTGACAGATACAAGTCCTATGTTAAAGTTTCTGTCGCTGTACGAAATGTTGTCTAACTTATAGCCTACAGTCTGATATTGTCCGTTTACTTTTCGTGCAAGTGCCTTGAAATAGTATTTAGGTATGGCTATTTTATTTCCGTCGCGGTCAGTAGTATATTGGATAGTCTGGTCGGTGGCGGTTGTAGGCATAGCTCCTGTTACGACATACAATGTATCTGTTGCGCTGCTCCATCCTCTGACTGCATCTTCCAGATCTGCCCAAATAGTCTGGTTCAGTTTTTTGCCTATTTGGGGAGTCATGTTGGTGTAGTAAAACGTTTGGCTGTTGATGGCGTTTGACCGCAGGCGGTCACCGCTTGGAAGTTGGTGTCCTCGGTCATAATCGTTGGCAGGATATGAACTTGACAGGTTGGCTTGTAGTGATTTAGATAATTGAGGGTCATAGTCCCATGCATCAGTACGTTTTCCGCTTCCATTTACGTACCAGTTGCACAGAGGATAAGCTACCCAGTAGGCTATCTTTAAATCGGTATCATAAAGCATGCTGTAATTTCGGATTTCAGTTCCATTGAATGTGTTGCTGGGGTAATACTCTCCAGTGTAATGAGTAATGTATTTTATATTTGATTTGGCCAGTTGAGACTCGGTAATCAATGGTGTTTCTGTCCATCTTGTATATTTTGCCTGAGGATCGGTTGTGATTTCTCCCCCTTTATAATTTATATTGACATTGCAAATATATTTGGCTCCTTGTTCGATGTTTCCCGTAACCGTTGTTTCAATATCTTTAGTCTGTCCGTTCAGTTCCAGCTGAATTTTTAATTTCCCGGTCAGGGGTTGCGGAAGTAGGATTGCTTCAGCCTGCGTACCGTTTTCGTTCATATAGAAAGAGATGGTAGCAGTTTCATTGGTGGCCGTAATGATACCGCTGGAAAGATTGGCTGTACCTTTCACTTTCAGCCCATTAATAGATGCTTTTATACCTTTTAATGAACTGCCGGTTGTAGATTTCAGGTTCAACACCATTTTGGCCAGCAAGTGTTTGAATTGAAGGTTTCCTTGTGGAGAAGTTTGGTTGCGTCCCGTCAGGTTTGTAGCCGTCATCAGGTCGATGGTATTTTGTGTAGTTTGGTTGCTCAAGTCTATAGGGTATGCTTTATAGTCGCTGACCTGTTCACTGTAAGGGTAATATGCAATGAAATCAACTGCACTTCCATCTTCCGGATAGTTCATGGAAGTGTTCAGTCCAGTAAAATAACCGTTCCCACTTTTCGTAATATATGGCACATTTCCACTCACCATATTCTGTCCTTCGTGTGAAAGCATGAAAAGCCCGATCACGTCGTTTGTTTCCCATGATCCGTCGTAGGCTCGTGAAGCATTGGAATCATCTATGATGGAAGTGAAAGTGATTCCATACTTGTTCACTTCGTTCTGGATGATACTTGTTTCGTCATTCTGACAAGCGGGCAGAATGCTTAGGGAAAGCATAATCCCTAGTAATGATTTCATTTTCATATTAAGAATAGTTTATTTTATGTTTTTAATCATTCGGAATAAGGTTTTGCTACTATTTTATTTGTTTGCCATGTGTTGTGTGGATATTTATTCCCAAATTTTGGGTTTAATTTAGACTTTTTTCTTGAAATAGGAAAATGTTTAATGAGGTTTTTTCAAAATGTTCATGTTTTATTGCTATTTAAATCAATTTTTTCATGTAGTTATGACACTATGATGAATATTGAGTAAAATGTGATATTTATAGTTGATAATTTTTCAAGATTTATCTGAGTGAAAAGAGGATGAGATGTCTTCTTTGAGGGATTGGTCATTCTTTATGTGAAAATAAATGTGAAAGATAATTTATGTCTTTTGTGGAATATAAAAAATCCCGTTTCTGTTTATAACAATCAACAGAAACGGGAGTATGAAAAAAGGAATTATCTCCTTTATGTAATTATTCTTTTTCTTTCAGGCTTTCATCAATGGCCTTAATCTTGTTCAATACAAGTTCCATGTCTTTCTTCAGGCGTTCAATTTTGCGTGTGATGTCAGCTACCAATGTGCTTCCTTTCTTTGAAGAAGAATTCAGGAAGCCAAGATTGTTTTCGTATGTCTGAATGTCGTTTTTCAATCCTTCATACGTGCGGACCAATCGTTCTCGGTCACGATAAAGGTTACTTTCTTTGTTTCCTCCAGTGCGTACACTGCTCAAACGTTTTTCTGTGGCCGACATGTGCAGACGGTCGAATAATTTATCCACAAGTCCGTGGAATTCTTTGTACAAGCGGTCCTTTTCCTTGAAAGGTACAAAGCCGATGGAATTCCATTCTTTCATCAAGGCACGTACTTGTTCCGCAGTTGCTTCGTCGGAGGTTCCAGATGCTTCCAATGCGGCCATACGCTTGATGACCTCTTCTTTTTTAGCCTGATTTTCCACTTCTTCTGTCCGTTGTGAAGATGTTGCTTTGTTTTTTTGTTCAAAGAAATAATCGCAAGCACCGATGAAACGTTTCCATACAGCATCAGAATGTTTCTTAGCTACCGGTCCAATCGTTTTCCATTCTTTCTGGAGTTTGGTCAGAATATCGGCAGTTTCCTTCCAGTTGGTACTGTCTTTTAAGGCTTCAGCCTTTTCGCAGAGAGCTTTCTTTTTTTCCAGATTAGCTGCCATGGTTTCCTTTACGGATTTAAAGAAGGCGGCTTTTCGGCGGAAAAATTCATCGCAAGCTGCACGGAAACGCTCGAATATCTTGACGTTCATTTTCTGAGGTGCATAACCGATGGTTTTCCATTTGGCTTGTAGGGCCAGGATTTCCTGGGTCTTTTCTTCCCAATCGGCAAAAGTGGTAAACGTATCGTATTCCATGCCTTCCACGATTTCGCAAATTACGGTCTTCTGGTCAAGATTATGCTGTTCTTTTTCCTTGAGTTCTTCAAAGTGCTGCTGATGACGTTTGTTGACTACTGTGGAAGCAGCTTTGAAGCGTGTCCAAATTGCTTCGCGCAAATCTTTGGCCACAGGGCCGATGGCACGGAACTCTTGGTGTAGCTTTTGCAGCTGGTGGAATGCTGAGATGACATCGGGTTCTTCAGCCAGTTTTTCTGCAGCTTCACACAAGCGTGTTTTTTGTTCTAGATTCTTTTTAAAGTCATATTCGCGGAACTCATTGTTCAACTTTACCATGTCGTAAAATTTTTCTGTGTAGAGTTGGTAAGTTTTCCACAATTCGTTGACTTTGGCTACAGGTATCTGTCCAACTTCGTTCCATTCCTGTTGGAGTTTCTTGAACTCATCATAAATCTTGTTGGTATCTTCCTGTGATTCTGTCAAGTATTTCATCCTTTCCAGGATACCCAGTTTCTTGGTCAGATTTTCTTCCTTTTCTTTCTCTTGTGCAGCTGCCAAGGCATTTCGTTTTTCTTTGATGGCATTCATGACAGTTTTGAATTCCTCTTCTGCAGGTTCTGCTTCCTGGATAAAGTCTTCTGCCTTTCCTCCCCCGTCGATGAAAGCTTTCCGTGCCGCTTCTGTTTTGGCTTTTTGTAGTTTGTAGAATGTTTGTTTAAGTGAATCGATTTCCTGTTTGTCTGTCAGGTCGTTTTTTTCGTTGATTTCCTTCAGGCGTTGCACCACTTCTTCCAATGTTTGTTTAGGTGTGTACATCTCCTTTTCAGTTTCTTCAACAGTAGGAACCGGAGTTTCAATAGTGTTTTCCATTGGAGCCTCGGTTAATGGGCGGTTGGTTTCATTTACTTCCATCGTATATAGATTTTAAAGAGTATAATTCTTTTATATTAATGTCTCTATTTTAGAAAAGACTCTTACAAATTAAAGAAATAAAATCTGATTTTCATACTTTTTCAGACAAAAACTGCAAAAAAAAGATGATTTTTTATGATTGACAAAGAAGAGAAAAGACGGTTTTCAGTGTTTTTTGATATCAGAAAAATGCTTTTGGATGCCAAGGGAAACGTTTTGCTATGTTGATGAAAACATAAAGGCGTTTGAAATAGAATATCTTCACATTTTTCTTCAAACGCCTTTGTACTTTTTCTTTAAAAGTCTAAGAAAGTAATACGGTGATTCCCATGTACATCAGCATACCGATGATGTCGTTGGTAATGGAGATAAACGGTCCGGTTGCAATGGCTGGATCAATTTTCAGTTTTTCTAAAGTCATGGGAACCAATGTGCCGAATATGGAGGCAAACATGACTACGGCAAACAGACTGATGGACACAGAATAGCTTACTGTGGCGGTGGCTCCGAAGCGGATGAAATTGTAGATGTATACCAGCATAGAGATGATGGTCGCATTGATAACGGCTACCACAGACTCTTTTAGTACTTGCTTGAAAGTGTTTTCTGCATTCAGTGAGCTGTTGGCCAGTCCTTGTACCACTAAAGCGGATGACTGTGTTCCCACATTTCCTCCTGTACCTCCGATAAGGGGAATGTAAAGTGCCATCTCCGGGTGAGCCGCAAAGGTGGTATCGAAATTTCCCAAAATCATGGAGTTGCCGATACCTCCGAGCATTCCGATTAGCAGCCAAGGCAGACGGGCAGTGGTTTGGCGGAATACGTTGTCATCAGTTTCTACATCCTGCGACAAACCGGATGCCAACTGATAGTCGCGTTCGGCTTGTTCACGCACTTCATCCATTACGTCGTCGACAGTGATACGCCCTACCAGACGGCCGATGCTGTCGACCACCGGTACAGCTACCAGGTCGTATTTTTCAATGGTCTGTACCACTTCCTCAATGGGAGTGTCCACATGGACGGATATCGGATCTTTTTTCATCACGTGCTTCACTTTTGATACCGAAGGACTGGTAATCATTTTTTTTAGAGGAAATACGCCGCGCAGACGTTCGTCGTCGTCTACAACATACACATAATAGATTTCGTCCATATCTTCGGCTTGCAGACGCATTTCTCGCAAGCATTCGGGCATACTCCAGTTTTCGTTTACAATCACCATTTCCGTACCCATCAAACCACCGGCAGTATCTTCGTCGTATTTCAGCAGGTCGACGATATCGCCTGCCTGTTCGATGTCTTCAATGTGTGAAAGCACTTCTTCCTGTTTATCTTCATCCATTTCTCGGATGATGTCGACGGCATCGTCCGAATCCATGTAGTCGACGAAGCGCTTGGCAATCGTTTCCGACGGGAGAATCTCGAGGAATTTCTTTCGCGCATCCTCGTCCATTTCAATCAGTACGTCGGCTGCAGTTTCGTTGTCCAGCAGCAGGTAGATGAAGCGGGCGTCTTCTGCGTCCAGTTCGTTGCACAGTTCGGCTATATCGGCCGGGTGAAGATCTTTAAGGACCTCCTTCAACTGATCAGAGTCTTTTTTCTCAATCAGTTCTGTGACTAGTTTTAGTTCTTCGGTGTTCATCCTTTTAGCTCCTGATGAGGGTTGTTATCGTAGTCTGTAATTTCTTGTATACCTTTACCCGGCGTTTTCTGTCGTGCCTTTCAATGCTTTCTCTACCCGGTTGGTCAGGTCGATGAATTCTTGAACGGATAGTTGTTCCGGGCGTTTGTTGAAAATGGGGTCGGCACTGAGCGGGTTTCCCTTGTCCAAAATAGACGAAATGGAATTGCGGAGTGTCTTGCGCCGCTGGTTGAACGTAGTTTTGACTATTTGTTTGAAGAGTGTTTCGTTACAACCTAGTTCCTTGGTCTCGTTACGTGTCATGCGGATGACGGCGCTCTTTACTTTTGGGGGTGGGTTGAACACATGTTCATGGACGGTAAACAGGTATTCTACGCTATACCAGGCTTGTATCAGTACGCTCAGAATGCCGTAGGTCTTGTTTCCCGGAGAAGCAGCAATACGCTCGGCCACTTCTTTTTGAATCATGCCGGTGCAGCAGGGAATCAGGTCCTTGTAGTCGAGCATCTTGAAGAAAATCTGGCTGGATATGTTGTAGGGATAGTTTCCGGTCAATACGAAAGGCTGGCCGTCGAAAAGTTGCTGGAGATCCATCTTCAGGAAATCCTGTTCAATGATGTGGTCTCCCAGTTGCGGAAAATTCTCTCTCAGATAAGCTACCGATTCAAAGTCAAGTTCCACGACTTTGAGCGGACGGTTTTTCTTTAGCAAATATTGGGTGAGAACTCCCATTCCGGGGCCTACTTCGAGGACGGGAAGTGCCGGACAGGCATCCACCGTGTCGGCGATGTCTTGTGCCACTTGCAGGTCTTTCAGGAAGTGTTGTCCTAAAAACTTTTTAGGTTTTACTAATTTCATGCCTCAGGTTTTAAATGTTCGTATTATCTTTGTATCTTGCAAAGTTAAACATAAATCTTTATATACCGATTGATTTTGGAACGAACAGGTTTAAAAAAAATAATAAATAGAGCCTGCCAAATCGCGCTTCCACTGGTGTTGGGAGCTGCCATTCTGTGGTGGACTTACCATGATTTCGATTTCCGACGGGTGTGGAGTGTGCTCGACGGAGGAATGAATTACGGCTGGATGGCCTTTTCACTGGTCTTTGGCGTGTTTGGACATCTGTTTCGTGGATGGCGCTGGAATCTGACATTGGCCCCCTTGGGAGAATACCCTAAATTGTCGAACAGCGTGTACGCGGTGTTTATTTCCTATGCGGCCAATCTGGTGGTGCCTCGTGTGGGAGAGGTCTCCCGCTGTGGTATTTTGGCCAAGTACGACGGGGTTTCTTTTTCCAAGTCCTTGGGTACGGTGGTAACCGAACGGCTCATCGACAGTATTTGTGTGATACTGATCACGGTGGTAACCTTGTTGCTTCAGTCGCGTATTTTTGCGGCTTTCTTTGAGAAAACGGGTACGAATATGGGATTCTTTACGGGGCTTTTCACTTCTACTAATTTTTACATCACCCTGACCTGCCTGTTTGCCGCAGGAGTGCTGGCTTTCTTCCTGATACGTAAACTGGCTATTTTCACGAAAGTACGGAGCATCTTGAACGATGTGTGGGCCGGATGCCTCTCCCTCCGTCATGTGAAAAAGCCATGGCTCTTTACCTTATATACTATAGGTATATGGGCTTGCTACTTCTTGCAGTTTTATGTCAGTTTCTATTGTTTCGACTTTTCTGCTTCGCTGGGCTGGATGCCGGGGCTGGTGATGTTCGTAGTAGGAAGTATTGCGGTGGCTGTGCCCACTCCCAATGGGGCCGGTCCGTGGCATTTTGCGGTTATCACCATGATGATGATGTACGGAGTAGATAAGGATGATGCAGGAATATTTGCCCTGTTGGTGCACGGTATTCAAACCTTTTTATTAATTTTGCTAGGTATTTATGGCCTTGTGGCTTTGCCGCTGGTAAATAAGAAACAAGCCGGGAAGTGATTTGCTTTTCGGATAAAATCAGATAATAATATGAACGAAATTCTTTCTTTGGCTCCGCAGAATGTGTGGAAGCATTTCTATTCGTTGACTCAAATTCCTCGTCCGTCGGGACATTTGGAAAAAATTCAGGCCTTCTTGCTGGATTTCGGTAAGCAGGTGGGTGTGGAATCATTTCAGGATGAAGCCGGAAATATCATTTATCGCAAGCCGGCTGCTCCGGGTATGGAAGACCGGAAGGCGGTTATCTTGCAAGCTCACATGGACATGGTTCCTCAGAAAGACAAACATTCGCAGCATGATTTTGAGAAAGATCCTATTCCGGTCTATGTGGACGGTGAATGGGTGAAGGCCAAAGGTACGACTTTGGGCTCAGATAACGGCATGGGAGTGGCAGCCATCATGGCAGTTATGGAAGACAAGTCGTTGAAACATGGTCCGCTGATGGCCTTGATTACAGCCGATGAGGAAACAGGAATGTATGGTGCTTTCGGTTTGAAGCAGGGCACTGTAGAAGGAGATATCCTTTTGAACCTGGATTCGGAAGAAGAAGGTGAACTTTATATAGGTTGCGCAGGTGGGGAAGACCTGACTGCTACATTGGAATACAAGGAAGAAGAAACCGATCCGGAAGACGTGGCACTGAAAGTGACCTTGAAAGGCTTGCGGGGTGGCCATTCCGGTATTCAGATTGGCTGGGGACATGCCAATGCCAACAAGCTGATGGCACGTTTCATGAACCAGGTGATTGCCTACGATGAGGCTTGTCTGGTATCATGGGAAGGTGGAAACATGCGCAATGCCATTCCGCGTGATTGTGAAGTCGTGATAACCATACCGGCTTCGGAAGTAGACGATGTGCTGGCATTCGTGGGTGAATGTGAGCAGGTATGGCGCGATGAATTTGCCACCATCGAAGACAACCTGAGCTTTACGGCTGAACGGGTGGACTTGCCGAAGATGATGGTACCTGATGAAATTCGTGATAACTTGGTGGATGCCATTTATGCGTGCCCGGATGGGGTAGAACGGTTTATTCCGACGATTCCAGATACGGTAGAGACTTCTTCCAACCTGGCTATTGTGGAAATCGGCAAAGGAAAAGCTACGATTAAAGTGCTGACACGTAGTTCGCGCGAATCCATGAAGGATTACCGTAATACAGCCATTGAAAGCTGCTTCTCTATGGCAGGAATGCATGTAGAGCGCTCTGGTAGCTATTCTGGTTGGGAACCGGATGTGAACTCTCCGATTCTGCATGCCATGAAGGATGCCTACAAGGAACAGTTTGGAGAAGCACCGGAAGTGAAGGTAATTCATGCCGGACTGGAATGTGGTATCATTGGTGCCATTGTGCCGGGATTGGATATGATTTCATTTGGTCCGACGTTGCAATGTCCGCATACTCCAGAAGAACGTTGCCACGTGCCGTCGGTGAAGAAATTCTATGATTTCTTGATTGCCACACTGGAAAATACACCGAAGAAATAACTTTTAGATTTAAAAAATATCGATGTGGAGAGAATCAGGTTCGTAGAGAACTTGGTTCTCTTTTTTTATGCCCTCAGGTAACCTCGTTTGCTTCTTTTAATTAAAAACTATGCAGTAATTTAAGAAATCTACTTTATCTTTATAAGAAACAACCGAAGTGAAATTTTAATTTGAAGGATATGAACAGACTATTCTTACTGTGTGCCATCGTATGGCTGACTTTTATTTTCCCACTGGCTGGAGTGGCCCAAAGTTATGAACGCTTGTGGAAGAATGTAGAAGAGAGTCGGAAAAAGGATTTGCCGCAGACACTGATTGCGCAGGTGAATCAGATTTATGAAAAGGCCAGGAAGGAGAAAAATACTCCGCAGATGCTGAAGGCGTATTTTTCACGGGTGGAATGTCAGGTAGAACTTACGCCGGACAGTTTGCAGAAGGAACTTCAGTATATGGAAGATTGGGCCATGAAGGAGAGCGACCCTTTGCAGAAAGCCGTACTGATGTTCCTTACGGGATATTATAAACTGGAGCTTTATCCTGAGAAGATGGATAGCGTGCTGTATTATTTCAATCAGGCAGTAAAAGAAAAAGAGGCCTTGTCGTCTGTATCGGCTGTAGATTTTCGTCCGATGACGGAGATTGGAAAATGGAGCCAGCGTTATTTCGGTGACAATATGTACGACCTGTTGTTGCGGCAGGTCATTTATCGCTTGAAGATGAACGGGCAGGACAGCAAGGAGGTGCAATGTGCCGTGTATGAAGATTATGAAAAGTTGCTGGCACAATACAAGGCTGTACACAATCGTGAAGCCGAGTTGCTGACCCGTTTGGATCGGTTGAGCTGCTGGCAACGCAGGGGATGGCGATATCCGCAACCGGTGTCGGACACCCAGGCGGTGGATTTGTGGAAGTCGTGGGCGGAAACCTATGTTGGATTGGATGCCTGTGCGGCGGTATATATCTGCTGGGCAGATTTCTATCACCGGAAGCAGGATTTTGTGTCTGAAATGAAGGTGATTGAAGAGGGATTGAAGCGTTATCCCGATTCGGAGTTTGCAGCCGACCTGGAAGACAAGCAGCGTATTGTGTGCATGCCTTCGCTTTCGGTACAGGTGACTCGGCCTTATCCGCAGGTGGAAACGGAACTTCGTGTCACTAGCAAGAACCTGGCAGGGGCCACGCTGGAATGGTATAAATTGAATCTCAAGGCTTCTTCTTCTGTGTTTGCCAATAGTGTGGACCATGCAGCGTTAATTAAGAAATATGGCACACTGGTGGATAAGGTGCGGTTGGACTTGCCGGAGACGCCTGATTATAAGGACTCGGTATCTATTTTGACTTGTCGGATACCGGAAGCTGGAATTTATGTGTTGAAGTCCATTCCCGATGGTTATAAGGATAAGACAGGATACGATGTGGTGCATTTGTCTTCGCTTCAGGTAGTTTCTTTCCCGATAGAAGGAAAGCAGACCGAATGTCACGTGGTAGACCGGAAAACGGGGTTGCCGGTGGCAGGAGCCGAACTGGTGTTCTATTCAATTCCGGTGCCGGGTAATTATACGGTATACAAGACGTATCATACAGACAAGCAAGGGAAGGTAGTGGTTCCGGATATGAATACACAGTTGTGGATGCATGCACGGACTGCGAAAGATGATTTTATGGAGGTATCCTATTGGTCCAGAAGAATCTTGTCTACCGTAAGCAGCACGCAGAAGGCTATCGACCGGATGGATTTGTTTACAGACCGTGCACTCTATCGTAAAGGACAGACGGTGTACGTATCGGGAGTGGCCTATACGCAGAATGGGGATGAGGTGCAGGTACGTAAGGAGGCAACTGTGTGGCTGGCTTTGCGGGATGCCCACAATCAGGAAATCGCCCGAAAGGAGTTGACGACCGACGATTTTGGCGCATTCTCCACAGAGTTCCAGTTGCCGACGG
Organism: Phocaeicola fibrisolvens; assembly: GCF_025567125.1. Taxonomy (NCBI): domain Bacteria; kingdom Pseudomonadati; phylum Bacteroidota; class Bacteroidia; order Bacteroidales; family Bacteroidaceae; genus Phocaeicola; species Phocaeicola fibrisolvens. The sequence continues at coordinate 36,722 of NZ_JAOQJI010000027.1, forward strand.
AAACATTGGCCGGAACGTTCCGCATTGAATCGGACAAGACTTCTTGTGCTATTCGGGTGGAAGAGTACAAACATCCGACGTTTGAGGTGACTTGGAAGGAGGTGCAGGAGGCCTATACCATGGGAGACTCTCTGACGTTGGAGGGAATGGCGAAGAAGTTCTCGGGTGCGCCGGTACAGGGCGGTAAGATACGTTATACTTTGACTCGCTCGAAAGCTTGGTTCTGGCGTATGGATGCGGAAGAGAAGCTGTTGGCGGAAGGGGAACTGATGACGCAGGCAGACGGAACCTTTGCGGTGAAAGTCTGCTTGGAGCGCCCGGATACGGAGGTTTCCTTGGGATGGGACGGATTTTACCATTACCGGATAGAAGCGGAGGTGACGGATGTGGCAGGAGAAACCCAGCAAGGGGTACTGGTACTTCCGGTGGGTGAACATGCTGTTGGATTACAGATAAAGGGATTGGCTGGAAAAGTGGCTCGTGAGAAGCTGGAGAAGATTCAGGTGCAAGCCTTGAATCTGCAACGTCAGCCGGTGGCCTTGGAGGTGGCTTGTCATCTTTACCTCTTGGAGGAGACTGGAAAGAAGGGGCAGACGGTATGGTCGGATACGGTGAAGTCGGGCCAGCCTTTCTTGCCGGAGGCGTGGAAACAGCTGGCTTCCGGGAAATACGTGCTGGAAGTATCTGCCCGTGATGCGCATGGACGTCTTTGTCGCGCGGAACAGGAATTGGTACTCTTCTCTTTGAGTGACAGCGTTCCTCCGATAAAGACTGTGGAATGGTTCTATCAAGACGGTACGGAACTGCAGGCCGACCGGCCGGTGACTTTGTACGTGGGCAGCAGTGAGAAGAATGTACATCTGTTTTATCATGTATATAGCGGAAATCGGATGCTGGTGTCCGAGGCCCAGGTGTTGAACGAGGAAATTCGCCCGTTCTCCTATACCTGGAGGCCGGAGTATGGCGATGGAATCACCGTCAGCTTCGGATTTATGAAGGAGGGCATCTGGTATTCCAAACAGGTGGTTCTGAAGCGTCCGGTTCCCGAGAAGAAACTGACATTGAAATGGGAGACTTTCCGCGACCGTCTGCGTCCGGGTACGGAGGAAACTTGGACGATGCGGATTCTGGATGCCTCCGGTAAGCCGGCAGATGCCCGTCTGTTGGCTACTTTGTACGATGCTTCTCTCGACCGTTTGTGGGAGAATCCATGGAACTTCCATTTGACTTTCAGGCGTTATACACCCTCGGTGATGCCATTCATCCAGCAGATGAACAGTGTGGCAATGGCTTACTCTCCCTTCTATACCTATTCACTGTCTTCCGTCTATGTACCGGATAACTGGCAGTTGTACAGTCGCTTGTGGATTCCTTCTTTGCAGCTGTATAGAAGTCTGACACGTAATGTGCAGATGATTCGAGGTGCGGGAGTCATGATGAAGGCAGCTGCAGCGGTACCGAATGTGATGATGAAAGAAGATGTGGCTTTGGCGGAAGAGGGATTTTCTCAAAATGATGGTGTAGAGAGAGTGGAACTTCAGTTTGCGAATTTTGAATTGGAAGCAGAGCCGGATTTGACTTTACGGGAAAATTTCGCGGAAACCGCTTTCTTCTATCCCGATTTGCGGACCGATTCGACCGGTACCGTACGGTTGGTCTTTACCGTACCGGATGCGTTGACTCAGTGGAAGTTCCAGGGATTTGCCCATACGCGGGACATGGATTATGGACTCATGCAGACCGAAACCCGTACCGAAAAACCGTTTATGGTTCAGCCGAACCTGCCTCGCTTCCTTCGTCGGGGGGATGAGGCTTCACTGGCAGCTTCGTTGATAAATTTATCTACCGAGGAGGTAAAAGGAAAGGCCCGGTTGGAGCTGGTGAATCCGGTGGATGGAAGCGTGGTTTACCAGTCGGCTCAGGATTTTTTAGTAAAGGCCGGAGAAACGGGCAGTGTACGTTTTGCTTTCCCAGTGAAAACGGATTGTGAGGTCTTGATTTGTCGGATGCAGGCCGAAGCGGGTGAGTTCAGTGACGGTGAACAGCACTACCTGCCTGTTCTGACCGATAAGCAATGGATGACTGAGACGCAGTCGTTGCAGGTGGAAGCCGGACAGTCTCAGCAGGTGGACCTGAAGGACAGGTTTAATGGGCAGAGCAAGACGGCCGAAAACCGCAGATTGACCATTGAATTAACTTCCAATCCGATCTGGTATGCCGTGCAGGCACTTCCGGTAGTTAGCAATCCGCAGCAGGACGATGCGTTTTCTTGGGCTACGGCTTATTATGCTCAGGCGCTGGCACAGAAGATTGTGGAATTGAATCCTCAGATTCAGACGGTGTTTGACAGCTGGCGGAAGCAGGGCATGAAGAAAGAGATTTTTTGGAGTGAGCTGGAACAGAATCCGGATTTGAAGAATCTGTTGCTGGCAGAAACTCCTTGGCTGGCGGAAGCGGCCAGTGAGCAGGAACAACGGCAACGGATTGGGTTGCTGTTCGAATTGAATACGATGAAATATCGTATGGATCAGGCCGTAACAAAGCTGAAGGCCTTGCAAAAGTCGGATGGAGGCTGGAGCTGGTTCGGCGGCATGCAGGGAAGCCGGATGGTCACCACGCAGGTGACGGAACTGCTGGCTCGTCTGAAATTCATGCAAGTGATGAGCGAGGTACGTGTGTCGGATATGTACTTGAAAGCCTTAAATTACTTGGAGGCAGCGTTCTGTGAGGAATACCGGCAGCTCAAGGAGAATGAATCGAAAAAGAATGGAGTTCAATTGCCCAGTGAACTGGCCGTGAGATACTTGTATATTGTTTCGCTGGATAAAGCGGCAGCTGGCCGGGTACAGCAGGCCGCCAAGGAATATATGGTGGCAAAACTGGAAAACCGTTCCAATGAATACTCTATCTATGAGAAGGCTTTGATTGCCCGGATTCTGCAGGCGCAAGGAAAGAAGTCGCAGGCGGAAGTTTTGGTACATTCCATCAAGGAATATACTGTAGCAACTCCAGAAATGGGACGTTATTTCGATACACCGAAAGCTTTGTATGCCTGGAACGGGTATCGGATTCCGACACAGGTGGCCGCCATGGAGGCCATTCAGCTGGTGGAAAAGGATGAAACGATGCTGAACGAGATGAAGCACTGGCTGTTGAAGCAGAAGCAGGTACAATGCTGGAGTACCCCGTTAGCTACGGCAGATGCCCTCTATGCGTTGTTGTCCGATGGAACCGCCTTGCAAGAAACAGGGAAGATGGAGGCAAAGGCGACAGGTATCCAGCTGGAGACGCCGGACGACGGACTGGGATATATCCGTCAGACTTGGACAGGGAAAGCTACAGAGGTAAAGAATCTGACAGTAAGTCATGCGGGAAAAGGAGCCGGATGGGGGGCCGTTTATACCCAATACCTGGAAGATATGGACCGGATTCAGCAGTTTGAAGGAGACGGCTTGAAGGTGTCACGTGAATATATATATAAAGGTGAGACCTTGAGCCGGAAGTCTCTCTTGCATGTGGGTGACCGGTTGACCGTCCGATTGACTTTCCGTACCGACCGGGATATGGATTTTGTCAGCCTGAAAGATGAACGGGCTGCCTGCATGGAACCTGTGCAACAATTGTCCGGCTATGTGTGGAAAGATGGGCTGGGATATTATCAGGCTCCGGAAGATGCAGCTACCTCATTCTTTATCGACCACTTGCGGAAAGGCAGTTACGTGATAGAATACGAGGTCTACGTAGATCGTGCAGGAACCTATCAGGCCGGAACGGCCACCATACAGTCGGTATATGCGCCGGAGTTTGGAAGCCATACGGAAGGGCGTAGCCTTCAAGTGGAATAAGCAAATCCGGGTGGGTAAGTCCTGCCCGGTTTTTTATGCAGAAAGCAGGACAGAATAAATTTTCAGGCTTGATTTTGCTTGTTCCTGTTTTCTCTTTATCTTTGTTTCCATAATTTAGAAAGAATAAAATCAATGAAACGTATATATACTTTTTTCCTGTTGTGTATGGCTGCCTGTTTTTCTTTGTTTGCACAGCCCAAAATCACTTTCGACATGCAGACAAAGGATTTGGGGTATGTCTTATGGAGAAATCCGGCCACTGTCATTTATTCGTTTACCAATACAGGCAATAAGCCGCTGGTCATTTCCAATGTGACGACCTCTTGCGGTTGTGCCAAAGCGAAATGGACGGAAGACCCCGTGCCGGCAGGAGGGAAAGGAGAGATTACGGTGGTGTTTGATGCAGAAGCCATCGGGCATTTCTACAAAGATGTGGGTGTGTACTGCAATGCTTCACCTATGCCGATTTATCTCGACTTCAACGGAGAGGTGACGGCAGATGCGAAGAACTTCTCGTTTACGCATCCTTATGCTGTGGGAGCCATTCGCCTGAATCTGGATGAACTGGACTTTAAATCGGTGAACAAAGGCGACCGTCCGGTGATTGAATTGCTGGTTGCCAATACTTCCAATAAAGCATATTCTCCTGTATTGATGCATTTGCCTCCTTACTTGGAAGCTACGGCTGAGCCGGAAAAGCTGGGACGTGGAAAGACGGGAAAAATCCGAGTGACACTGGACTCCGAGAAACTTCCGAAACTGGGTATTACGCGTGCTTCTGTGTATCTGTCCCGTTTCCCGGGTGATAAGGTGGGAAGTGAAAATGAAATTCCGGTATCTGTAGCCCTGTTGCCCGATTTCTCCAAATTGACAGAACAGCAGAAGAATAATCCGCCTCAGATTACCTTGTCGGCCAAGGAACTGGAATTTGTAGACCTGAAACCCAAACAGAAAAAGTCGCAGACCATTGTCATTTCGAATACGGGTAAATCTGATTTGAATATTCAGGATATGCAGGTGTTCAGTATGGCTTTGGCCGTGAAGCTGAATAAGAGGGTGCTGAAACCGGGAGAATCTACCAAAATGAAGATTACCGTGTTGGCGCAGAACCTTCCCCGTGTGAAAGGTTCGCCACGTGTCTTGATGATTACCAATGACCCTAACCAACCGATGATTACCATCCGTGTGAAAGCCCGGCTGAAATCGTCTGATAAATAAATGAAGTATGGAACACCCCGAGAACAACGAAGCTTATAAGGGGTTAACTGTCAATCAAGGAGTGGAACAGCCCTCCATTGTTAATCCTTATCTGAAACTGAGAAAGAAACCCAAACGTCGTCAGTACACGGCAGCAGAGTATGTGGAAGGCATCGTGAAAGGCGATGTGACCATGCTGAGCCAGGCAGTGACGCTGGTGGAGAGTGTGAAACCGGAACACCAGGTGCTGGCACAGGAGGTGATTGAAAAATGCCTGCCTTATTCCGGCAATTCCATCCGTATCGGCATCAGTGGGGTGCCGGGAGCCGGAAAGAGTACGTCAATCGATGTGTTCGGCTTGCACGTACTGGAAGAAAAAGGTGGAAAGTTGGCCGTATTGGCTATCGACCCCAGCAGTGAGCGTTCCAAAGGAAGTATCCTGGGCGATAAGACCCGTATGGAGAAACTGTCTGTACACCCAAAATCCTTTATCCGTCCGAGTCCTTCTGCTGGCTCACTGGGAGGAGTAGCCCGCAAAACCCGTGAGACCATCATCTTGTGCGAGGCCGCCGGTTTCGACAAAATCTTTGTGGAAACAGTCGGAGTCGGGCAGAGTGAGACAGCTGTTCATTCCATGGTCGATTTTTTCCTGCTGATTCAGCTGGCCGGTACAGGTGATGAACTGCAAGGCATCAAGCGAGGAATTATGGAAATGGCCGACGGCATTGTCATCAACAAGGCCGACGGAAACAACATTGAGAAAGCCAAGCTGGCAGCCACTCATTTTCGGAATGCCTTGCATCTTTTCCCGGCTCCCGAATCGGGCTGGACGCCTCAGGTGCTGACTTATTCCGGTTTTTACAATATCGGTATCAAGGAAATCTGGGACATGATTTATGCCTACATTGATTTTGTCCGCAAAAACGGCTATTTTGAACGTCGCAGAAATGAACAGGCTAAATACTGGATGTACGAAACCATCAACGAGCATCTGCGCGACAGTTTCTATCAGAATCCGCAGATTGCCTCTTTATTGCCTTTGCAGGAACAGGAAGTGTTGGAAGGAAAAGCTACCTCTTTCTCTGCGGCACGGAAACTGCTCGACATGTATTTTTCGGGTTTGAAATGAATATGTTGCATAAATATGTAAATTCTTTTACATTCCTTTGTGGACTGAATAAAAATAAAGAAGAAAAGCCGGAGATATCGTACTGCAAAATGAATTAATATGTAACTTTGCGGACCAATTTTTCAGAAATCATGCAAAGTGAAACTAAACCGATTATAGAGGTAAAGGGCGTATCGAAGTTTTTTGGCGAGAAAACGGCCTTGGATCATATCAATCTGTCCATTAAAAAAGGAGAGTTTGTAACCATACTGGGACCTTCAGGTTGCGGCAAGACTACCTTGCTGCGCCTGATTGCCGGTTTCCAGACGGCTTCCGAAGGAGTGATTTGCATTGCGGGTAAAGAGATTACCCAGACTCCGCCTCACAAGCGTCCGGTGAACACGGTGTTCCAGAAGTACGCATTGTTTCCCCATCTGAATGTGTATGACAACATTGCTTTCGGATTGAAACTGAAGAAACTTCCGAAAGACGTGGTATTGAAAAAAGTCAAGGCTGCCCTGAAAATGGTGGGGATGACCGACTATGAGTATCGTGACGTGAATTCCCTTTCCGGTGGACAGCAACAGCGTGTGGCCATTGCGCGGGCCATCGTGAACGAGCCGGAGGTGTTATTGCTCGACGAGCCGTTGGCTGCACTCGATCTGAAGATGCGAAAGGACATGCAGATGGAACTGAAGGAGATGCACAAGTCATTGGGTATCACTTTTGTGTATGTCACTCACGACCAGGAGGAAGCCTTGACCCTGAGCGATACCATCGTGGTGATGAGCGAGGGACGTATCCAGCAGATTGGTACTCCTACCGATATTTACAATGAACCTATCAATTCGTTCGTGGCCGATTTCATTGGCGAAAGCAATATCCTGAACGGGGTGATGGTGAAAGACAGACTGGTGCATTTCTGCGACCGGGATTTCGAGTGTGTGGACGAAGGTTTCGGGGAACAGACACCGGTGGATGTGGTGATTCGTCCGGAAGACCTGTATATCTTTCCTGTATCGGACATGGCACAGCTTCGCGGTGTGGTGCAGTCGTGTATCTTCAAGGGAGTGCATTATGAAATGGTGGTGCTGTGCCAAGGGTATGAGTTCGTGGTGCAGGATTATCATGCGTTTGAAGCAGGTACGGAGGTCGGCCTGCTGGTGAAGCCTCACGACATTCATATTATGAAAAAGGAACGCTTGTGCAACACTTTCGATGGAAAACTGCTGGATGAAACGCATGTGGAGTTCCTTGGTTGTACATTTGAATGTGCTCCAGTCGATTTGCAGCAAGTGCCTTTGGGCGAAGTGCAGGTGGAAGTGGATTTCGACAAGATTGACTTGCAGGACGATGCCGAAGACGGAGCACTGACGGGAGAAGTGAAATTCATTCTTTATAAAGGAAACCATTATCACCTGACCGTCTGGTCGGACTGGGATGAGAATGTGTTTGTCGATACCAACGACGTATGGGATGACGGAGACCATGTGGGAATATCCATTGCTCCGGAAGACATCCGGGTACGTGTAAAACGGGAGGAACGATGAACAAGCTGCGTTTGTTTTTTCTGTCGCGGAGAAGCTGGACTTTGCCTTACCTGATTTTTTCAATCATCTTCGTGATTATTCCGCTGGTCCTGATTGTGATTTATGCCTTTACGGATGACACGGGCCGGATTACCTTGGATAACTTTCGGAAGTTTCTGGCGCATCCGGAAGCCGTCAATACCTTTGTGTATTCCATCGGCATTGCTCTGCTTACTACCATCGGGTGTATTGTGCTGGGGTATCCGGCGGCTTGGATTCTGAGCCGGAGCCGTTCCAGCTATTCCCGTACGCTGATTATGCTGTTTATCCTTCCCATGTGGATTAACATCCTGATACGTACGCTGGCTACCGTGGCCTTGTTCAACTTTGCCAGTCTTCCGTTGGGAGAAGGGGCCTTGATTTTCGGAATGATTTACAATTTCATCCCGTTTATGATTTATCCCATTTACAATACGCTTCAGAAGATGGATCCCAGTTACGTGGAAGCGGCTCAAGATTTGGGGGCCAACTCGTTTCAAGTGTTCTGGAAAGTGGTCTTCCCTCTGTCCATGCCAGGAGTGGTGAGCGGCATCATGATGGTGTTCATGCCTACTATCTCGACCTTTGCCATTGCGGAACTGCTCACCATGAACAACATTAAATTGTTTGGAACCACCATTCAGGAGAATATCAACAACAGCTTGTGGAACTATGGTGCTGCGCTTTCACTGATTATGCTCTTCCTGATTGCCGCCACTTCCTTGTTCAGTGCCGACGATAAGAACGAGTCGGAGAAAGGAGGACAGGTATGGTAAAGAAAATATTGATGCAGACCTATCTGTGGGTGTTGCTGCTGATGCTGTATGCCCCGATTCTGATTATTGTGATTTATTCGTTTACCGAGGCCAAGGTGCTGGGTAACTGGACCGGTTTCTCGTTCAACCTGTATCGCTCGTTGTGTAATACGGGTGCCCATCATTCCCTGATGAATGCGCTGGTCAATACGATTGCCATCGCCTTTATTGCCGCCACGGTTTCTACCCTGCTGGGCAGTGTGGCCGCTATCGGCATTTATAACCTGAAGGCCCGGAGCCGGAAAGCCATGGGATTCATCAATACCATCCCCATTTTGAACGGAGATATCATTACCGGTATTTCCTTGTTCCTGCTTTTTGTGTCATTGGGTATTACCCAAGGTTTCACGACCGTGGTGTTGGCACACATCACTTTCTGCACGCCCTATGTGGTGTTGAGTGTATTGCCGCGCCTGAAGCAGATGAATCCGAACCTGTATGAGGCAGCACTCGATTTAGGAGCTACTCCCATGCAGGCCTTGTGGAAGGTGATTATCCCGGAAATCCGTCCCGGAATGATCAGCGGTTTCCTGCTGGCACTGACCATCTCCATCGATGATTTTGCCGTGACGGTGTTTACCATCGGCAACCAGGGACTGGAGACGCTTTCTACCTATATTTATGCGGATGCCCGCAAGGGAGGATTGACACCGGAACTCCGTCCGTTGTCTGCCGTGATTTTTGTGGTGATTCTGGTGCTGCTGATAATTATTAACCGTAGAGCTGACAAAGCAAAGAACAAATGAAACAGAAGATGAAAAGGTGGAGCTGGTGGGCGATGCTCTGTGTATGCTCCCTGCTGACAAGCTGTTACAATGCCGGGGAGTCGCGTGAGAATGTGCTGAAGGTGTACAACTGGGCCGATTACATTGGCGAAGGGGTATTGGAAGATTTCCAGCAATACTATAAGGAACAGACGGGAGAGGATATCCGCATTGTGTATCAGACGTTCGATATCAATGAAATCATGCTGACCAAGATTGAAAAAGGGCATGAAGATTTTGATGTGGTCTGTCCGTCGGAATACATTATCGAGCGCATGCTGCACAAAGGACTGCTGCTGCCCATCGACACTGTTTTTGCTCACTCACCCAATTACATGAAAGGGGTAGCCCCTTATATCCGCCAGCAGATTGACAAGCTGACGGTGCCGGGCGACCAGCCGGCCAGCCGTTATGCGGTCTGTTACATGTGGGGTACGGCCGGACTGTTGTACAATAAGAAATATGTCTCTGCGCAGGATTTACGCTCCTGGGGGTGTCTGTGGGACAAACGGTATGCAGGAAAAATTCTGATGAAGGACTCTTACCGGGATGCGTATGGCATGGCGTTACTGTATGCCCATCGGGAAGACTTGAAAGACAGTACTCGCAGTGTGGCCAGTCTGATGAACGACTATTCACCGGCTTCTATGGACTCGGTGGAAAAATATCTGAAACTGCTGAAGCCTAATGTGGCAGGTTGGGAAGCCGATTTTGGCAAGGAGATGATGACCAAGGGGAAGGCATGGATGAACATGACCTGGAGTGGCGATGCGCAGTGGGCCATCGAAGAAGCTGCGGAGGTAGGAGTGGATTTGGGATATACCATTCCGGAAGAAGGAAGCAACGTGTGGTACGACGGCTGGGTGATTCCCAAGTATGCCCAGAATCCGAAGGCTGCCAGCTATTTCATCAACTTCCTGTGTCGTCCGGACATTGCCTTGCGGAACATGGAAGAAAACGGATACGTCAGTTCCATTGCCGCTCCGGAAATTATGGAGGCCTGCATTGATTCTACTTTGAACAAGGAAGTGGATGCCAGTTACTTCTTCGGTTCGGAAGCGCGTCACGTGAAATTGCGGAACACCCAGTATCCCGACAAGTCGGTGATAGCCCGTTGTGCCATGATACGCGATTTCGGCGACAAGACTGTAGATGTGCTGGAAATTTGGTCGCGGGTGAAAGGAGACAACCTGAACAGTGGGCTGGTCATTCTGATTCTGCTGGTGTTTGTCGGACTGAGTGCCTGGCAGATTCGTCGTCGCTGGCTGCGCTATAAGCGGAGCCATTACAAGCGTTCGCGCCGGAAGCTTCGCCACAAGTAAGTCACAAATTGAGGGAACCAAAAAGAAACCTCCTTTCCGGGTGCGCCCGAAAAGGAGGTTTCTTTTTATGTGATATAAGGGAATATCAGATAGACAATTCATGCAATACGTTCACCAGTTCACGGTCAATCGGCTTGTCGTTCTTGATAGCCTTGGCAAACGGTACGTACACAATCTGGTCGTTTTCGATACCGATCATTACGTTGCGCTGGCCTTCCATCAATGCCTGGATGCTGGCTACACCCATACGGCTGGCGATGATACGGTCGTGAGCTGTCGGACGTCCACCACGCTGCAAGTGTCCCAGAATGGTGACACGAACATCATACTGCGGATATTCGTTCTTCACACGTTCCGCATAGTGCATGGCTCCACCCGTGATTTCACTTTCGGCTACCAGTACGATGGAACTGTTCTTTGATTTACGGAATCCGTTGTTGATGAATTCTTCCAGCTGGTCTACTTCCGTGTTGAATTCCGGAATGATGGCTGCCTCTGCTCCGGCAGCGATGGCACCGTTCAATGCCAAGAAGCCGGCATCACGTCCCATCACTTCCACGAAGAACAGACGTTCGTGAGAAGTTGCGGTATCACGAATCTTGTCCACTGCATCCAGAATCGTGTTCAGGGCAGTGTCATAACCGATGGTCGTGTCTGTACCAAACAGGTCATTGTCGATGGTGCCGGGAAGTCCGATGCAAGGTACGTCAAACTCTTGTGCCAGCAGACGGGCACCGGTCAAAGAACCGTCTCCACCGATGATGATGAGGGCATCGATGCCTTCACGTTGCATGGTTTCGTAAGCGATTTGACGTCCTTCTGGGGTACGGAATTCCTGACAACGTGCGGTTTTCAGGATTGTACCTCCTAATTGTATGATATTGCTGACATTTTCAGTCTTAAATTCCTTGATTTCACCCGTAATCAATCCTTTATAGCCTCTGTAAATACCTTTTACTTTCAGTCCGTTGTAGATAGCGGAACGGGTGACGGCTCTGATTGCGGCATTCATGCCTGGTGCATCACCTCCGGAGGTCAGAATACCGATACATTTAATAGTTCCCATAATTGTTAGTTGTTAGTTTGATTTTTATGAAGCAAAAGTACAAAAACTGTTGCTATTTTGCGGTGAATTTCTTCCTTATTCTTCGTTCATTATAACTTTTTTACACGCTTCCATCAGCCATTTAGGCGTAGAAGTGGCTCCACAGATTCCAATGGAATGTGCACGTGACAATATGCTCTTGTCAATCTCTTCCGGTTTGTCAATCTGATAGGAGTTGGGGTTGACTTTCTTGCATTCCTGAAAGAGAATCTTTCCGTTGGAACTTTTGTGTCCGCAGACGAAGAAAATCAGGTCATGGCTGGCCGCGAATTCCCGGATGTGGGGCATGCGGTTGGCCACCTGCCGGCAGATGGTATCGAAATATTGGAAAGAGGCTTCCGGAGAGATGTGTTCCTCGATATAGGAGACAATCTGGCGGAACTCGTCGAGCGACTTGGTGGTCTGTGAATACAGCCGGATGTCTTTTGTCATGTCGAGCTTGCTCACTTCTTCCAGTTTCTCGATAACGATGGCTTTTCCTTTTGTCTGGCCTACCAGTCCCAGCACCTCGGCATGACCGTTTTTCCCGTAGATGACAATCTGTCGTTCCCGACCGTTGGGAGTGGTGTCGTATTCCTGCTTGATTCTTTTCTGCAACCGCAATACCACCGGACAAGTGGCATCGATGATTTCAATCTGATTTTTTCGGGCCAGTTCGTAAGTTTCGGGTGGTTCGCCGTGAGCACGCAGCAGTACCTTTACATTCCGCAGGCGGGCAAACTCTTCGTGGTTGATGGTAATCAGTCCCAGTTTTTTCAGACGCTCACATTCCTGTCCGTTGTGCACGATGTCGCCCAGGCAATATAAGGGTTCTCCTTTTGCCAGTTCTTCTTCTGCCTTGGAGATGGCCGTGGTCACTCCGAAACAAAATCCGGACTCCTTATCTATTTCAATGTGATGCATGGGTGGCTTTTTCAAATTGTTCCTTTAACCATTCTTTCTGTTCGGGAATCGTCATTTCGCTGTTGTCCAGCAGGATGGCGTCGTCGGCCTTGCGGAGCGGGCTCACTGTCCGGTTTTGGTCAATGCGGTCGCGTTCTTCCACGTTGTGCAGGATTTCATCGAAGGAGGCTTCCTGTCCTTTGGCCTTGAGTTCCTCGTAGCGGCGCTGGGCACGAATCTGGGCGGAAGCTGTGACGAAGATTTTCAGTTCGGCGTCGGGAAAGACTGCGGTACCGATGTCTCGCCCGTCCATGACAATCCCTTTTTCCTTGCCCATTTCCTGTTGCTGACGTACGAGTGCCTCCCGTACGAAACCGAGAGCGGCTACCGGGCTGACATGGGAGGAGACTTCCATGGTACGGATGCGTTCTTCCACGTTTTTCCCGTTGAGGAAAGTCATCGGGCGCTGGGTTTCCGGGTTGAGCTGGAAGGAAATCTGGATTTGTCCCATCTGCTGGCGGAGCGCTTCTTCCTGAATGCTTCCGTCGGCATTAAACAATCTGTTTTCCAGACAATACAGTGTAACGGCCCGGTACATGGCGCCGCTGTCTATATAGATGTATCCGATTTCTTTGGCTAAGTCTTTAGCCATGGTACTTTTCCCGCAGGAAGAGAATCCGTCGATGGCAATAATAATTTTTTTCATGATTCAGTGAGTATGTGAATGATAATGTGTACAAAGATAGGGAAAATCCTTTGGATTTCGAATGCTTTTTCTGGAAGTTTATGGGTGGTGGTTTGGCGAGAAGCAGAAAGAAAGAACAAACTGAGATGGATTAAAAAACGTTGTGGAGTAGATGGAAACGGCTCCTGGCATTTTTTATGTTTCCCTGCTGGAAAACGTATGTCTCTGCTTGGGGAAATGTACGTTTCCTGTATGGAAAACGTATGTTTTCGCCTTGTGAAAACTGAAAAAAAATAAGGCATTTGCCGCTTATTGCCAAGGCGAAATAAAAAATATGCTTGGTTTTGCATTATTTTTACTTCCGGAAGATGAATTTTTAAGGATTTGTGTTACCTTTGTCGCGTATAGAGTATTAACCTTTAATAAACACATTTATGGAAGTCAAAAAATCGCCTAAAGCGGACCTCGAGGGAAAAAGAACCACGTGGTTGTTGTTCGGCTTCATACTGGTCTTGGCAGCGATGTTCGTAGCGTTCGAATGGACAGAACGTGACAAGCAGATTGTTACCGAAACAGGTATCGTCGAACCTATTTTTGAGGAAGAAATGATTCCTATCACTGAACAGCAGGAACAGCAGCAGGCACCGCCTCCTCCTGAAGCTCCGAAAATGGAAGAAGTGTTGCAGATTGCAGATAATGATGCAAACGTAGAGGAATCTACCATCCAGTCAAGTGAGGATGACAACACGCAGGCTGTGGAAATCAAGTATGTGCCGGTTGAAGTGGAAGAAGAAGAACCGGAAGAACAGCAGATTTTCCAGGTAGTAGAAGAGATGCCGGAATTCCCGGGTGGTATGGCTGAATGTTTGAAGTTCATTAGTAAGAATATCAAATATCCGACTATTGCACAGGAAAACGGTGTACAGGGACGTGTAATCATCCAGTTTGTGGTTAACCAGGATGGTTCTATCGTTGACCCGGTGGTGATGCGTAGTGTAGACCCGTACTTGGATAAGGAAGCGCTCCGTGTGATTAAGATGATGCCGAAATGGAAACCAGGTAAGCAGCGTGGTAAACCTGTACGTGTGAAATATACCGTACCTGTAACCTTTAAGTTGCAGTAATCTATTGACCGTTATAATAAAGTGAAGGCTGCGTTTTGCAGCCTTTCTTTTTTCTCTTATTTTAAAATTGCATTTCCATGAAACAACAGACAAGTGAACAATTGTTGCAGCAGATTCACGAATATATTGGAAGCCTTTCTTATATGCGGAATCCGATGGGACTTTACGACCCGATTGAATATGTGCTGGGGCTGGGTGGCAAACGTCTGCGTCCGGTTTTGATGCTGCTGGCTTATAATTTATACAAGGAAGACGTGACCCGTATCTTTTCTCAGGCGGCAGGCATTGAAACGTACCATAACTTTACCTTGTTGCATGATGACTTGATGGACAAGGCCGACATGCGCCGGAATAAACCGACGGTACATAAGAAATGGGATGAAAATACGGCGATTCTTTCGGGAGACGCCATGCTGATTCTTGCTTATCAGTTCATGATGCAGCAATGTCCGGCAGAATACGTGGGAAGGGTGATGGAAGTGTTTGGCCGTACCGCTCTTGAGGTATGCGAAGGACAGCAGTGGGACATGGAGTTCGAACATCGTCTGGATGTGACGGTCGACGAGTATATCGAAATGATTCGTCTGAAGACTTCCGTGTTGCTTGCGGCAGCCTTGAAAATTGCTGCCATCTTGGGAGGTGCTCCCGAAAAGGATGCGCAGTTGCTCTATGATTTTGGCATTAAGATGGGACTGGCTTTCCAGTTGCAGGATGATTACCTGGATGTGTATGGTGATCCGGCTGTCTTTGGAAAGAAGATTGGAGGAGATATTCTTTGCAATAAGAAGACCTTTATGCTGATTACCGCCTTGAGCCTGGCTGAAGGAGAAGATAAGGAAACGTTACTGAACTGGCTTCGTGCTACGGACTATGTGGCTGAAGAAAAAATCCGGTCGGTTACAGCTCTATATAATAAGGTAGGAGTGCCGGAACTTTGTCAGGCTCGCATTGATGCATATTATGAAGAAGGGCTGTTGCTGCTGGAGAAGGTGAGTGTGGAGCCGTCTCTTAAAGAGGAACTGAAAAAGTTTGTCTGTCACTTGATGGAACGTAAACTGTAAAGAGATGAATGCCCTGATTGATACCCATACCCATCTTTATGTGGAAGAGTTTGACGCGGATCGTGAGCTTGCGGTGATTCGTGCGGTCGAAGCAGGTGTGACGCGCTTGTTCATGCCTAATATTGATGACACTACGGTGGAGGCAATGCTCCGGCTGTGTGATGCACACGAGTGTTGTTATCCGATGATTGGCCTCCATCCCACTTCGGTGGATGAAAACTGGAAGAAACGGCTGGAAAAAGTGAAAGGCTATCTGACTTCTTCTCATCGTTTTTATGGAATCGGTGAGGTCGGCATCGACTTGTATTGGGACAAGACGTTCCGCAAGGAGCAGATGTGGGTGTTTGAAGAACAAGTGAAGTGGGCTTTAGAATACGGCCTGCCCTTGATTATACATTGCCGGGAAGCTTATCCGGAACTGCTGGAAGTGTTGTCCGGCTATAAACATACGGCGTTGCGGGGAATTTTCCATAGTTTTACCGGAACCGGAGAAGATGCGGAGCGGTTGCTGGAATTCGAATCCTTCATGCTGGGAATAAACGGGGTGGTCACTTTCAAAAAAAGCTGTCTTCCGGAAGTCCTGAAAGAGGTGCCTTTGAAACGTGTCGTGCTCGAAACCGATTCTCCTTATCTGGCTCCGGTACCCTATCGTGGCAAGCGGAATGAAAGTGCGAATCTGGTGAAGGTGGCAGAATGTCTTTCCTTCATTTATGGGATACCCTTGTCGGACATCGCTTCTCAGACTACGGAAAATGCCTTAAAAGTCTTCACAAATGCGGAGAAAAGTTTTTAAAGTTTATTAATTTCGACTTCAAAAGTAAACTTTTGCAGGCTTGATGTTATGTAAGACGAAAAAAAAGAATACATTTGTGACTGAAATCAGCAAGGGGATAAAAAACGTTGAAAGGAGCCTCCGGCTGATTGGAAAAAGGAGAGGTGCTCGAGTGGTTGAAGAGGCACGCCTGGAAAGCGTGTATACGCCAAAAGCGTATCACGGGTTCGAATCCCTGTCTCTCCGCAACAAACGCTGAAAATCAGCAAATTGCAAAACAAACACCCAGTTTTACACCCAAGAATGTAAAGTCGAG
>NZ_JAOQJI010000028.1:0-52165 GCF_025567125.1 Phocaeicola fibrisolvens
TAATCGAAAAATTTTATTAGCTTGGTAACTAACTGATTATTAATTAATAATAGCTGTTTTGGCGAATTTTCTCCGGACAGCAATGATTTTACACCTCCAAATGAGTTTCAATTCCATAAGGTACGATTAAAAGGTAAAGGACGAGTTCAAGAATCTTTGGTACTTGCGTTTCAATTCCATAAGGTACGATTAAAAGATTTGAGAAAAGGTCAGAAATGCGCTGTAATTAAGTTTCAATTCCATAAGGTACGATTAAAAGATTAACATGAACTTCCGTATCAAAATTTCAGGAGGTTTCAATTCCATAAGGTACGATTAATTTGTAACCTCATTAATATCCAGTTTCAATTCCATAAGGTACGATTAAAAGAATATAACAATGATATTAATAAAAGTATGTTCTACGTTTCAATTCCATAAGGTACGATTAAAAGAGGGAGGAATTAAATCTCTTATGTCTGTGAAAGGGTTTCAATTCCATAAGGTACGATTAAAAGGTATATAACAATCCTGAAACAAAAGCAATTGCCTCAGTTTCAATTCCATAAGGTACGATTAAAAGTTTGCCTTATCTTGTCGATATCTTCCAAATCATAGTTTCAATTCCATAAGGTACGATTAAAAGTTCTGAAAACTTATATGAGTGACCTATTCAACAACGTTTCAATTCCATAAGGTACGATTAAAAGACCAGAATCAGCATAAATCTTCTGATATGTAAGTAAGTTTCAATTCCATAAGGTACGATTAAAAGAGAACTGAGAGCGGAACAACAGCAACCAACTTATGTTTCAATTCCATAAGGTACGATTAAAAGTGTTAATACCGATTCCATACATTGAATCAGACGTTGTTTCAATTCCATAAGGTACGATTAAAAGATGAGACTTCTCAAGGGCTTGAGGTATCTCATCAGTTTCAATTCCATAAGGTACGATTAAAAGGCAAACGTCTAAACCTTCAGGACCTCTTCTTTCAGGTTTCAATTCCATAAGGTACGATTAAAAGTATGCAACACCAGCAACATAATCAGTGTCAAAACTAGTTTCAATTCCATAAGGTACGATTAAAAGATCAATCATTCTTGATTATTTTTACAAACTATACCGGTTTCAATTCCATAAGGTACGATTAAAAGACCAAATAGTTTGCACGCGGAGAAGTAATAATTCTGTTTCAATTCCATAAGGTACGATTAAAAGCCAAAAGGGGTGGTGGGTTGTATCCGTTCCTTTTGGAGTTTCAATTCCATAAGGTACGATTAAAAGGCAGGAAGACAAGAAGGTGTCGCGATGGGAGAAAGTTTCAATTCCATAAGGTACGATTAAAAGCTGGACACACAGATAAACGGATATGCCTACCAACGTTTCAATTCCATAAGGTACGATTAAAAGTCTCTTTCCTTGCTCCTGATAGTATTCCAACAGTGTTTCAATTCCATAAGGTACGATTAAAAGCTGGCATATACCTTCGACTTCGACCCCGAAAAAGGTTTCAATTCCATAAGGTACGATTAAAAGATCACGCCTCGAGTCGACTACTGTCAGGGAAACCGAGTTTCAATTCCATAAGGTACGATTAAAAGACCAAGACTGGGTAGAAACAGTGTATACGAGCAAAGTTTCAATTCCATAAGGTACGATTAAAAGAGTATCGGTTTTGCATATTGTGTCCCGTGTAATAAGTTTCAATTCCATAAGGTACGATTAAAAGATATGAAAAAGTTTGCAGTTATTTATTCGGACCCTTGTTTCAATTCCATAAGGTACGATTAAAAGTTTGATAGCATAGATTCTTCATTTGACATAAGATAGTTTCAATTCCATAAGGTACGATTAAAAGTTCATCGTCGTGATGATCGTGGCCGACTTCGTCCTGTTTCAATTCCATAAGGTACGATTAAAAGAATTTAGAGAAACAGATTGATGAGCAGTGGAAGATGGTTTCAATTCCATAAGGTACGATTAAAAGTCAGTAAGTCCGTCAACTGTTACGGAAATTTTACTAAGTTTCAATTCCATAAGGTACGATTAAAAGTTTCTTGATAAGCTGCATTTCATCCTCAAACAACAAGTTTCAATTCCATAAGGTACGATTAAAAGTGCCGAATCTGTGCCACTTCATCAACTAACTTGCGTTTCAATTCCATAAGGTACGATTAAAAGCGGGCACGGGAGAAATGTATGCCAAACCGATTACGAGTTTCAATTCCATAAGGTACGATTAAAAGATTTGACAAGCCAAAAAGTCCTATCATGCCGTTGGATGTTTCAATTCCATAAGGTACGATTAAAAGAGTCGAAACAACAACCAAATCTTTCATCAATGTTGTTTCAATTCCATAAGGTACGATTAAAAGCGTCGGCAAACCAAGATAATCATACAATGAACAAGTCTGGTTTCAATTCCATAAGGTACGATTAAAAGCGGTAGTGAACAGCAGGATGCTCAGAATGAACACAGTTTCAATTCCATAAGGTACGATTAAAAGATAGCCTTTGCTGGGGATGTTAAGCGTACAACAAGTTTCAATTCCATAAGGTACGATTAAAAGTCGTAGTAGTAAGTACCTACAGGAATGTTCAGCATGTTTCAATTCCATAAGGTACGATTAAAAGCCGAACCCGCCGTTTCGGAATAAGGCAAGGAACATAGTTTCAATTCCATAAGGTACGATTAAAAGATGTAGCAAAATTTATTTTGATTATCATTAAGATGTTTCAATTCCATAAGGTACGATTAAAAGAAAAAGCGAATCAGACACAAGCAATGCGGAAATGCGTTTCAATTCCATAAGGTACGATTAAAAGAATAGAGAAAATCTTGAACGGCAGATTGATGAGCAAGTTTCAATTCCATAAGGTACGATTAAAAGCTTGTGTTAATGCCATTTCTTTTCCCTTTTAAAAAGTTTCAATTCCATAAGGTACGATTAAAAGCTCTCACTTATAACGATGTTCATAAGCCTCGTTGGTTTCAATTCCATAAGGTACGATTAAAAGCAAGACTGTTCTTCGTACGGCCTTGGTCGATGAGAAGTTTCAATTCCATAAGGTACGATTAAAAGATTTGACAAGCCAAAAAGTCCTATCATGCCGTTGGATGTTTCAATTCCATAAGGTACGATTAAAAGCCGATGTAAAGAAAAGCCCGTTATCACCTCAACTGTTTCAATTCCATAAGGTACGATTAAAAGTTTTTTTCAAACCATCTGCGATGTAACCTGCGTAGTTTCAATTCCATAAGGTACGATTAAAAGTATTTGTTGCTCCAAGTACAGCTGTTTACTTTAATAGTTTCAATTCCATAAGGTACGATTAAAAGACCATTACTGAGTGTTTGCATTTTATAGAGGATGCTGTTTCAATTCCATAAGGTACGATTAAAAGTCAGCAGAGTTCTGTTTATCTGACCACTTCTTAGATGTTTCAATTCCATAAGGTACGATTAAAAGTCTTTCCTCCGATAGAGGTAGCAAAACCGTATTCCTGTTTCAATTCCATAAGGTACGATTAAAAGGCGGCCTTCGTAAGGGAGCACACCGTCCTGACCTGGTTTCAATTCCATAAGGTACGATTAAAAGGAATGGAAACCTATTACTACCAGTTTGGAAAAGACGTTTCAATTCCATAAGGTACGATTAAAAGTGTGAGCATCATTGTATGTAAGGGTTAAAAACAAGTTTCAATTCCATAAGGTACGATTAAAAGTCTACTTAGAGCAATTCGCGACATGCCTAAATCAGTTTCAATTCCATAAGGTACGATTAAAAGCCCGAGGTCTCCGAGTGCCCGAGTGGGCATGATGGTGTTTCAATTCCATAAGGTACGATTAAAAGTATCAACATCTGTTGCTTATTATTCGTATCAGATGTTTCAATTCCATAAGGTACGATTAAAAGTTGAGTTGATGAACGAAGGCCAAGGAACAATATATCACGTTTCAATTCCATAAGGTACGATTAAAAGCAAAGCTGATTGATATCAGCTCCGCGTTTAAACAGTTTCAATTCCATAAGGTACGATTAAAAGTCTTCATTTTCATTTTTATTATATACTGAAAATAAAGTCATTATAAAATGCAAATATAGAAAAAAATTACAAGAAAAAATGTCGATGCCTAATTCTAAAAAAATCCCAAGGTATCGACATTTTCATAAGTATCTGTATTTCAATAAGTCAAAGAACTATTAGGCATATAAATTTCCTGAAAACAGAAACATAAGCCTCATCGACAAAATTTATTTAGAGAAAGACATCTATATTAGACCGTTCTTTTCCTACAATTCGCTTATCCATCGTATATTGGGAAGAACCACTAAATATAATTATACTATCTTCTTCTTTTTTCATAAAAGCATCACATAACATCAACAGTTCCTTTAAACGAACCTCCGATATTTCACCTTCAAAAACAGAATTCTGAATCCAGTTCAGATACCTTCGGCACAATTTCAACATTTTTCCTACCCTCCGCTCTCCAAAATCATACACTAAAATTACATACATATCACCAATACATCTTAAAAGGTTTATATTCTTCCATACCCAACAAATGTTTGGCCAATTTATAGCACTCCAATTTTACAAGATGCTTGTAACTGACTGAACGCTTTAAAGAGCGATGTTGAATGGTTTCCTGCAACCGATCCTCCAAAGCTTTTACAAATATCTTCTTTCCCATGGAATTAAGCAAACATTTGTTCAACTTCCAATCAAAATGTTTTCCCTGAATTTCCTTTCGGTTTAAAACCTTAAAAATCACTCGGTCTACGATAATGGGTTTGAAGATTTCCGCAATATCCAATGCCAAGGAGTAACGACGCTCACCAGGTGTATGCAAATAACTGATAGTAGGGTTCAGCTGGGTTTGATGAATGGCACGCAAGCAAAGCGTATAGCACACCATATTACCAAAGGAAATCAGTGCATTTACCTCATTCTGTGGAGGACGTTTGGTACGAGTACCCATTTCAAAGTCATTCAGTATCAAATTAAATGCCGTGTAGTAATATTGCCTTATCTGACCTTCCACTCCCATCAGTTCTTCCGTACTACCAGTCTGAGGTATTTGAGAAGAAAGTTTTTTCATCAGAGCTATTAATTCTTCCATATCCTTCCCTCTCCGATTATAATACTGAAGGTTCTTAATCATATTATAAGCCGCTCCTTCAATAAATTTCTGAGCGATACACATTCTTTTTTTGAGATTCTGATAATGGGCAGTCTGTGCCAACAGCATCCTACCGGAAAGCAAACAATCTCTCGGCATGAAGGAACCCGTGTAATTCTCATAATAATCAAAAAAGTGAACAGCAATGTCTTTCTGGCCTAGAAAATTAAACAACGAACTATTCGCACGCAATGAGCCAAACACATAAAACTCACTGATATCTTCCACTGGCAAATAACGGGGCTGAGAAGAAACAGGAGTATCTTCTCCCTCTTCCGTGCAAGGAGTAAACTTTAATGTGTTATCTTTTCTCTCTAAAATACCCGGATTAAACAAATAAAAAGTTTTCTTCATTCTTCCATCTCCTTACAATAACAAAATTCATAATAACTGCAATTACGACACCATGATTTTTGAACCAAAGGTGGACATTGCTCATCAGAAACAATAGTCTCGATATTTTCCTTCATTTCTTCTATCTCTCCGCGGTCGGAATCCGTTAGATTGACTGGTTGAGTTTTTCTTAAAACAGGATATTCAAGCAAACCAGTCACCCCTTCAATCCCATTCTTCTCAAACACATATAGGTAATACTTTACCTGCCATTCATGGGCCTTCTCTACCTTGTTTGATTTTTTGATTTCATGAATCACTTTATTCTTGGTGTCATAATAATCAACCTTTATTCCATCCAACTCAATCTCTTCATATTTCGCTGAACGCTGCGGATAAGAATCCTCATGAATCAGTTTACCCTCAAACACAAGGTCAGAGGTATGTTCAAAATTAATGCCATTTGCAAATAGCCAAAGCTTGCGTTTGCATACTTGATAATAATTAAAGTGTGTACCAGTAATTTGCATGTTTATTCATTATATTATCTCATAACAATCAGGCTTTCTTTCTATACAACCTTGTTTCTCATCATAGAATAATTCCTCTGCAATCCATACATCTATATCCTTTGATCGATTTTTTCTATTCAAATGATAAGGATATACAGAAACCAACAGTTCATTTGCTTCGATATAACGTTTCTGTTCCACCAAGCCACAATATTCTTCTTTCAGATTATAGCACAACACATCTACTTTCTGATTATTCTGATCCAATATTTCATCAGCCCAGTCTTCACATATCCCAGCAATCCACTTCTTTTCAAAATTAGAAACAGAATTCAATCCCTGTTCAAAATCCTTCCTTTGTTGTTCAGAATATCCATCTTTGTACACGTCATTGCAAGCCCTGATCAAATCATCCTCCGACAAGTTTTTACCATCCAACTCTAACATTACAATCCAGGTATCTCGCAATAACTGCTCATCATAAAAAGGAGTTTTACCTATTATTTCCTCAAAGAGATGTACATCGGCCATTTTCTTATGACCAGAAACATCCACCAGTTTTCCAGTGCGATTTACACGGCCTAAACGTTGGATCAGGGAATCTATAGGAGCATTTTCGATATAAGCAGTATCGTAGTCTATATCCAAACTTACTTCAACCGCTTGTGTGGCTACCAGTAGTTGAGGACGTTTGCTCCTATCTGCATGCGTCACAAAATGCTCTATCTCTCTCCTTGATTTTTGGTTGAATCCGCCATGCAACATCATCTTCTTTGAATCATCAAAATCTATTTCCTGATAAATCTGCTGACAAGTTTTTACATTATTGACCACAACCAGCACAGAAAGGCCACTTTCCAAATCAGCTTCAATCTGACCAATATACTGACCTATATTTTCTTGTGCATGACAAATCAAATGATGACGTTGTCTTCCCATCACACAGGCATCTGATGAAAATGTAGAATCCGGACGAACGATTCGGGAATAATCTCCCTCATAAATCTGTTCTACAATTTCCTTCAACAAAAAATTTGGGATAGTAGCAGACATAAACAAGAACTTGGCTCCAAAAATATTCCTGAAAATCTTAACCGTTCCCAACATTTTTCCGGTCAAAAAAGCATTGTACGCATGAAATTCATCAATGACAAACAGAGCATTCTGACATTCCAACATAGAGAACTCCCATCCTTTTCCATGACAAGGTACCCGTAATAGTTGGTGTAAAGTCATAATTTTTACCGGATAATAGACCTCACGCGACAGGGTATTCAAACTCCGGGCATTTTGTTCAAGTTCTATATAATCGGGAATTACATTCGAAGATTCCTCACACAATTCGTTATAGATAAAATTCAAAGATTTAGAATGTTGTATCATTACTTCCGAACGATTATATACATCGCACAGACGTTTCATCATCGCATTGATAGAGGCCGTATAAGGCAACAGATAAAACAAACGATTGCCTTCCAACTGATTGGCATATACCCAGCTTAAAGCAGCTTCCGTCTTGCCTGATCCTGTAGGTGCATGCAGAACTGCATCCCCTTTCCATTGTTGTAACTTCTCTTGGAAATGGCGAAACGGGAATTTAGTGGATTTGTCGTGTGGCTGGAAATCATTCAAAGATATCAACTGGTAATCGGGAATTTCTGCCCGACCTCCAGAGGCCAAATGATCTGCCGCTTGCAAGAAAGCTCTCAACAGAGAGAAATGCTGCCGGTCTTCCAAACAAGGCACTGCCTTTACTTGCTTACTTTTTCTGAACATATAACAGAAAGTCGACGGAATTTTTTCTAATACCTCTTGTCTGTAAACAAATTCTTCTGCAAATAAAGAGAGCCATGACTGTAAGGTTTCCAAGCACATGGTTCCTTCAGAGAATGGTAAATAAATTCCTTCATCCACTGAAATACTGATGTCATTCAAATCTTGCATTTCCAAAGACCTTTCACAAGAATTTGACTCTACGCTTTTATGATGTGTTCCAACAGCGAACAGCACTGCATCGTTTACCTCCAAAAAAGTTTTTGCAAACCAGACAGAGACCAATTCGTGACGGATACTGGCATATTTGTCACCATTCAACCTTTTCTGAAAGGTCGGATGCACCTTTCCCAAGTCATGCAGAATCGCAGCTGGCACAAAATTTTGTGTTAAGAAAGTTCTTTCAGTATCCGATAAAGACAGTGACTGAAGTAACTTCAGTCCTGTCTCTATTACCATACAAGTATGCTCATACAAAGTGATTCCATCACTTTTAGCTCTTACTTTCTTTATATCCTCTATATTCATATCGTAAACGTATGCATATAAAAATCTGTAAATTGCTCATCCAAAGTTCGATATAAGTTAGTACATTTCACATGTACCCCCTCACCATGAATAGCCACAAACATCATCGGATTTACAGGGATTCTTCCACTCCCAATATTCTCTCCTTCGGCATAAGACTCTGCAATCTGCACAAGCTGCCCGGGTATAATCTGATTTGCATCAAAAGGAATCATACAACCTTTCAAAGTTCCTTCCGATATAGGTATCACCTCTTTGACACATACTTTTTTAATTTGGAGCAAGTCTTGCGAACGCCCTAATGCCGGAGTTCCTATAGGAGACTCAAAATACTCCTTCCAGTCTATACGGTCAATCCAGACGGTTAAATCAGGATTCGTATGAAATTCACGCGTATATGCATCACTCCCTTTGTCATGGTTCTTTATTTTCTTCCCATCAAACTGCAACCTTCTTCGGGTTTCTATATCCAAAGAGACTGTATCATAAAGATACCGGAAACCGACCTTCACTTCATTGCAGGACACAAAGCGCCCTAGACAGCAACCTAGTATTCCTAAAATAGTAGAATAAGGAGGTACTGGCATACATAGGGCATTTCCGGAAAGAACAAACGGAAGACGAGGAGTAGCAGTCCAGCCTGCAAACTGTATTTCCAGTACTTTATCCATTACTTCAAATATTTATCTACAAACATTTCGACTATTTTGATAGGGCTATCCACTATAAAGGTATCCCCGTTCAACGCTTTTACTTCTGCTTCATTCTCCAAATATCCTGTTCGGATTCCAATGCAAACGGGAGTCTGAAGTTTGTCTTTATAATCTTCAGCTAATTCCTTCAACAAGTCCACATTTAACTTCGGACGCTCGCCGTCTCCTATATATAAGTTATTAAAGCAAGGATTTGCAGACGACATTCCCGCAAATACAATCACTTTAGGAGAGACATCGGCTCCAAATGCTGCCATCTTTGCGCCTCCACGGAGATGTACCAGCCCTCTCAGCAAACCTGCAGCACGTTCGTTTCTCAGTTGTTCCGCATTCTGAAGCGTATAGACTTGTACATTTTTCTGTGAAGAATCCTCCACGAGAAATTCTTTATACTTTTCTACCAGCTCTTTTGACAACTCCACACGAGACGGCGTATTCACGAAACAACCCAAACGGTAACATTCCAAATTAAAGAATCCTTCCAAATGGGTAGCATAAAAGCGAGTTGAATAAGGTAAAGGGGTTCCGTCTTTCGGAAAAACAAAAGCATTATCTATTGTTAAAGCACGCATCTTGGGGATTCCTTTCAAAATGGAAGTTT
Organism: Phocaeicola fibrisolvens; assembly: GCF_025567125.1. Taxonomy (NCBI): domain Bacteria; kingdom Pseudomonadati; phylum Bacteroidota; class Bacteroidia; order Bacteroidales; family Bacteroidaceae; genus Phocaeicola; species Phocaeicola fibrisolvens. The sequence continues at coordinate 9,633 of NZ_JAOQJI010000028.1, forward strand.
TGAAGGGAGACGTACGCTGAATGCTCTCCTCACCTTTAGAACCACTTTTCATATATCCAAACAAGTCATCCTCCGGATAAATAACAGGGTCTAATTCTGTGGCAATTTTTGAGGTAGAACCTTTCGTATTTGTATCAATGGCATGTAGTTCGCTGGGTTGCCAACCATTTTCTTCATTTGCGGTATTCCTAAGCCAACGACGCCATGCTTGTGCCGACACGTAAGGAACTTCTTCCTTGCGTCCATTCACTGTTTCCTTGAAAGTCTTTGGGATTACTGTATTCTGATCTTCTCCAGTTGCCAATCCGGCACCATTCAAAAAAGTAGCGGTTGCATCACACAACACATTTCCTGTAATGTTTTTAATTTGTTCTGACATAACTTTCTATTTTTAAGGTTACTAGTTATTTTCAATATTATTTGAAGAAATTTCATTCAGTTTGAGTCTGAAGGCAAACAAGAATGTCTTGAACGCATAATTACCCCAAGGATCATAAATCAAATCGTATTCATTCCATTCTTTGCCACTTTCATTCAGACGTTGCAAGATAGAATAAAACCATATCATCTGTAATCGTAAATCGCTACGAGGGATTGAACGTTTAATCTTATTACATAGCGTTACATATTTTGATTTATCCACCGCATCCTGAAATCTATACGATACATATTGACAAGTAAATTCATTGATACGGTCTAACCATTTCTTTATATCTGCATCCAACGGCTGAACAGGAAATTCTATGTCTTCTTCCTCTAAGGATAAATCTTCTCTATTTCCATTATACAATCTCAACAAAGCACAGACTCCGTATATGTTTTTCTTGCCATTCGTGGTATAAAATAAGGAATACAGACGATAAATTCCGTCTTTCCAAGCATTCTCTATCAATTGTTTATCAAATACAGAAGAATCTACATCATTAGCTTGCTCCCCATATCGAAATTCCGGGATACGATCTTTTTCCCTCGGATAATCAGAAGAACTTTCCATCAGATGAATCATCTTCGCACAAAACCGGAATGCCATCGTGTCCTTGACGTTCAGTGAAGGACAATCAGAAAGGGATACCCCTTTTTGATAGTAAAAATGCACCAATTTATAAATCTGAAAACAACGATATGAAATGGGCAAGGACTCAGGATCATCCAAGATCGCTATCTGACAACTCATTGACCAGTCTCCTTTTTCTGTTGCCCGCCATAGTATTCTGCTCAGCAACGATGTATAATCATTTTTTGCATCATAAGCATCAGTTTTGCCCAACACAGCGTCATCTTTTGCATCTTTATATTTCATTATCAGGCCAGAAATATACTGGGCCATTGCAGTCTTTTTCTCTTGATGAATGGCTTTCCAATAAGACTCGAAAAACCCCACACTAACCCCTTCATATTTTTTAGCCGGATAAAGGCCCGACCATTCCCTGTTATCAGACAAACATTCCAAAAAACTTGAACTTAATGCAGGAGTATTTAATATACGTGCCAGTTCTCCCTTATGACGCTTACGCAATAAAGCCAACCGCCTAAGTAATTCATTAGGTACCCTGTCTATAGAACAACTGGCACCTGCACCCGAATTCGAAAAACTCCACAAGTTCACATCTGCATATTCACAATCGGCCTTGCATTTTTCCATGACTTCCAAGGCTTCCAAAATATAATTCCCTTTTGTAGCCCCCTTCATGTTTTCAATCGGCTCATTCGTCATGACTACGTTTGCTACTTTTTCGACTAAACTATTTACTTTCTCTTCCACAAACTCCTCACAAAACTCCAAAGCCGTAGAATCAACAAGCAGAATACCTTTCTTATAAATGTAAGCACAAAAAGGCAGGAACTGCAACAATACCACGCAAATGGGATGTACATTATACGTCTCCCTCGCCATAGGTAGAGACTGTGCATCGGAACCTAATCCCCCCAATAAAGGAAACCAGCATCTGTTTAAAGTCAAATCCTTTTTCTTCGCTTCTTTCTCTGGAACTCCTAGATCAACCAATGTTTCCAGCATAAAATCAGAGAACGTTTTAGTATAATGTAATCCTGTCAAGTTACATTGTTTGTCGCCTTCTGCTTCAAAACCGTCCACAATCTTACACAACAGCATTTCATATATCTTCTCACCAAGTTTCTTATCGTTATACAATGGCCCATTTTTCGTAAAAAGCATCGTATAACTTTTGAAACGCAGATTCAGACTCATCAAAGAATAAGGGAGTTCATCGCACACTCTTTTCATCATGGTATTCAAAACATCTGTAGTAATGTCCCGCACATCATCCAATCCAGCCAATGCTTTAATTGTCATCAAAGCATTGTTGACCATCGGATTTCCTGTATAATGACTAATTATGTTCATAACTAAATTAAATAAGGTTTCAATATCAAGGTAATTAATTCCATATTATATCTTCATTCGAAATCGGTTTTATTTTCATAGTAGTTCTAATGTTATTTTTCCATTAGTATGTTTTGTTTGAAAGCTACTTGCAAATATAAGTTATTTTTCCAAAAACAAAGAAGAACTCCTTAAGAATTGGTTTCAAATATTTTATTTTTGCATTTAGAGGAATTGAAATTTAGTATGTTTGGTTTGTCAAACATTACAATCGCACCATACTCCCCAATAAACAGTTGGGGAGTTATTTTTCAACTTTCAAGAATCCAAATCCCATTGAAGAAAGACTTCCTGCCGATGATTCATAAAGAAATCTCATCAATTCCAAAGGGGCAGAAATCCTCATCCTACACATGAAGCCTCGTACCTTAGTTTCTTGTGGAGTATCAGCCTTTATCTTCACCAATACAGATTTGGGAGAACTTAAAACCTCTAGGCGACAGCCTTCTACATGAAAAGGACATTCAGTTCCATAAAACAAAGAATATTTTTCTATAAGCCCTTTAAAAAGAATATAAGAAGCAGCAGAATCTGTCGGAGATAAATAATCTACCTTCCTACCTTCATGGCGGAGCTTCAAACACATTGGAGACAAAGTCCGAAACGTCATCTCTTCCGTAAATTCTGGAGAAGGCATCACCTCCACATTACGCACAATAAACTGTACGGTTGACTTCCGATCACCAATTTCAAATATCTGATCCATAAACAACCCTTGAATAAAACTTTGGGTGCTTTTCTCTGGCAAAAAACTAATCTGCCACTCTACCGTATCCGACAAGATAAGTAGTCTCCCCTCTTCATGCAGTATCTTATATCTTTCTATATCAAAACGAGAATAAGAAAAGAACTTAAACGTTTTTCCATTTTCCATACGAAAACCATTTTCATGGAGCCAAGTAGCATAATCTTTATCCGCACATGCCAGAATTCTGTATATTGCAGACGACTGTTCATATTGATAATTTATAGGTAACCGGTTACCAAAAGCTCTTTTATTGACCTCTAATTGTAATTTAAATCGCATACCTTTCTTTCCTTGTTATAATATATGTATCTCTTTTATTATTTCATCCATATTTCCATCACACAAAGCCTGCAAGTTATCCTCTGTCATGAGTGATTCAGACAAAGCACGACGCACCATTCTGCAATAACGCTCTGCCCTATCTGGGAGAAGATATCCTCCCCATCCTTCTTCCAATTTGTTTTTCTTGACATACTCGTCAAAAATACGGTTATAATAAACCGCCGTGATTACATGCAAATCTTTCGCCCGATGTACAAGCGCCGCGACAGACATACCATAAGTGTTTTTTAAATCCACGAGCTCTTCCAAGGATAGGTATGAACGTTTTTTCCCAAAAGACTCATAAACTCTCTTAGCAGGAAACAATAAGGCAGAAGCAAAACGATGACAATATTTTTCTTTAGTACGTATATCCAAACGTTCCAAGAACTGAAAAAGTAGATGTCCTAATTCATGTAAAGCTGTAAAACGTTTCCGTTCTACAGTTACATTCCGATTATTCAACACGACAAAAGGAATCTGTCGATTCACCCATCCACTTAATCCGTCTATCCGTTCATCTATTTCCAGCTCTAACACTTTTATTCCTGCATTTTCCATTATACGGCAGACAGAAGAAATAGAATCTGTTCCCAACTCCCATTTTCTACGCAAAATTTCCGCCGCTACCTCCATGTCTTCAATGGAAGAATAGAGTTTCTGAGAGAAAGGAGATTTGAAAGAAGTCGAAACGCCTAGTTTACGTTCCAAATACACATAACGTTGTAGACACACATTCACTTCACTCTTAACAGCCTCCTCCTCTTTTGCCGACAATATTTCTCCACGACGAAAGTTCCAACCATCAATTTTCATAGGAAAACTCATTCTCAGACTGGCAGGAGATACTTGATAAATCTTCAACAATGCATCAAGTACCTGAACTGACGGACGCATTTTTCCTCTTTCATATTTAGACAAAGCCTGCTTAGACACCAATCGACCTAACTTCTGACAGACCTCATCTAAAGTCAACCCACGCATTTTACGCATATTTCTCAATTCTTCCGCTTGCATATCATCTTATCTTTACTTGATTCATAAGCCCAATCGGTTTACAAATATATATTTTTTTCAGTATCTTATCAACCAAAACCTTTTTCTTATATAGAAAGCTATACCTCAAAAAATCTTTAAGGAATCTTAGTAATAAACAGAAAAAATCATCGCATAAATACGAGAAAAGGCCATCTCAAATAGAATTGAGACAGCCTTTCTTCCTAATAAAAATCTAAAACTAATCAACAAGCGGGAATACAAACCCCTTTCCGTCATTATTATCAAATTTGGCACCAGGAGCCATCTTCAAATGCTTCTCATTGTTACTCCAGTCCCAAAGCATGCTTTCGTCTTCTGTAATTTCACCCGTTTCTATATTACGCTTCTTACCGTTCAACGGATAATACAGCAGCAAATTCTCATCATTTCCATCTACCATCTTCCACATGAACTGCTTCAACTGCTGTTGCGTACGAGCCGTTTTCCAGAAACGAACTTCTCTTACCAGTTCATTGGCACCGCCAATCCAGAAACCAACCAGCCCATAAGGACCCGTTCTAATCTCACGGTCGGCCACCAGTTCACCATTCACATACACATAGTTCTTCTTGCCATCGTACACAAATGCCAGCATATACCATGTATCAGGTTGAGCTGTAAACACATCAGCCGGCACATCAATCTGAGAGCTACCCGTCTTAATCTGAAGCTGGTCCGGACGAATGGTTACATCACCGAAACGAGGATAGATTTCATCAAGGGTACTTGAATTAGACACCAGTTTAGTTCCACAAATAGAACGGTTATTCGCATTGTAAAGATGACGATTTATCATCACCTCCATCGTCCATTGATCCACTTTGAAATCTGACGGGAACATATTTGTATCTTCACTTCCTGATCCGTTCATACGCAGACACTTCGTATTGATACGCTGTTCCAACACAATTATCGATTCGGCCTCACCCGACACGACAGGCACTGTACCGTTGTTCAGTTTCACAGGTAAAGCATAGCTTCCCTGCAAAGAAAACTTCACATCCTTCAATTTCACAGGCAAGAACTGCGAAGTCTGTTTTGCATCAAAGACAACTTCCTTGCCCACTTCATACATTTCAGAAGGAAGCATCAAATATTCTGTACCGTGTTTCTTGTTATAGGCTTCCAACTGTTCCTTATTACCAACTTCTACCGACACTGTCTGTGCATGATCTTCCTGTCGCACCAAGGATACAGTAATCGATTTCAAGTTCACTTCTTGTCCCTCTTCCACAAACACCTGTGCAGATTCGCCTCCCTTTATATAAGCCCCCTGCTCTGACTGAAACTCACTTGTCGGATCTTTATATAATTCATTCTGGCAAGAACAAACCAACATAGTTCCTGCTAAAACTCCGAGATATAATATTTTCTTCATAATTTTAAATTTAATCTAACTTTCCTGGATAAACTACATTTCCCAAATACAACGCCTCGCGCAACCACTTATAAGGAGGATTATTGGCAAAATCATATTCCATGTGGTAAGTTCCGATACCACCGATACGCTTCCCACTGGGAAGATCAAGAATGGCATAGTCAAAAATCTGACGTCCTTGAGGATAAGCATTGATTTCCGGACGAACACTCGTGTAACTTTTTACACCTCCAGTCCGCCATCCTTGCTCAAATTCAACGGTAATAATGGTTTTCCGCTCCCAATCTTCCAAATGATTCTGAGTTATTTTACGAATAACTCTTTGTGTAGAACTTTCCCAATAAGCCTGATAGATATAATGGTCAATATACTTAGACGCTTCTGTTGAAAGCAAATCCGGCTGTCCATCCATCACCAACATTCTTCCTGCAGGCCGCAAACGATCGGAAAGTGTCTTAATAAAAAGATACATATGAGTATTACCTGAATTCTCACTAATAGTAGAAGAATTTGCCATTGTACCACGATGACCATATCCTGGTTCATAGTCAATATCAAAACCATCCAGATTATATTTTTCAATCGTGTCGCAAATTGCATTAGCGTATGCTTTTACGCCTTCCATAAAATTGCCACCTCCTTTTTCTGTAACCCAATACTCAGTCGCACTTCGCCCCGGAGGAGTCATCTGGTCACCCAAATCCTGTACAATCCAACATAAAAGAGCTTTTCCACCTTTCACTTCCTGGAAAAATTTCAGGTCTTTCTTCTGCTCTTCCGACAGATTGCCTCGTGTACCCCACAATGAGACAAAATCCACACTATCAGGCAACATCTTCAGATAGTTCTGTGCATTGCTTCCTCTACCGGTCCAGTTACCAAACCAACCAAACCCTTTCACATGAGGCGTCTTACGATATTCTCTGAGTTTCGCAAAATAGTCACGCATGGTCGGTGTCAAATCAGCTTCTGTCTCCGCTTCCAGCAAAGGAATATATTTTTCCAAATCCTTCTGGTTTTCGAATACTTCTCTTTCAGGTATGTTCCAGTCAGAACAGCCCACAAACCCTGCCACTACCAGCAAGGCACCCATATATTTCATTATTCTTTTCATCACTTTATGTCTTTTGAATTTTAACAGATTCTTTTTTATTTTGGCTGTTTCGGTCTGCCGTCACGAACCCACCATAGTTTAGTGGCACCCTGGTCAGCACCTCCCAGCAAAGTCGGTACTTCCGACATATTAGGATTGGTACCGTATTCAGTCGGAGCAAAACGGAATCTCTCGGGCGTCACAGCATCTGCCTCCGCACCGATACTGACATACGCTTTGACATAAGCCGGTTTCAGCAGGTAAGGATAACCCGTACGACGATATTCTGTCCAAGCTTCTACGGCATTGGGATAAAGTGCCAAATATTTCTGAGTAATAATCTTCTGAAGTTTGACTTCATCCGGATCAGATTCATTCCATTTTGGAGACACATTGTTGGTCGAAAGTTTACAAGAATAAGATTGGTTATACATTAATGTATTCCGTTCGATATCCTTTGGCTTTTTGTCACTCTGCAAATAAGCGGCAGCTCCACTCACTCCATTTTCTTCAAATGACTTAGTGACACCTTCTTCATACAAGGCCTTCGCATCACCCGTTGCCAGTTGATAAAGTACGGCTTCCGCTTTCAGGAAAGACACTTCCGAAGCACGCATCCAGAACAAAGGTGAAGATGAGTCCACCTTCGGTTTCGCTGCCCCTGCCTTGGCAAAAGCGCTGAGAGCTTTGTCATTTGTAGGAGGAAGTGCCTGGAAGCCATATGAACCAGCCACAAAGTTAGCATTCAGGCGCTTGTCACCGTATCCTTCCATGTATGCCCAGATAGTGGCCCCCATACGACATTCTCCATAGTCCTCCACAATCGGAATCAAAGAGTTCATCAACGGCAGCTTGGCGGTATTCTGTATTTTTGCTTCCTGCACTACGGTCTCAATCACTCCTCCATTAGCCTGATCAAGCGCAAAAGTAATATATTCCTTTGCCAATGCCTGATCCTTAAAATGCACACGTACTGCCAGACGCAATATCAGCGAGTTAGCCAGACGGGTCCAGTTCTGTGCATTCCCATCATAAATCACATCGTATGACGAAAGTACTTTTGTCGTTGTACCAGCCAGGACCTGCGATGCTTCCTTCAATTCTGCCAACATGGCCTTATACACCGTTTCCTGTGAATCCAGTTTAGGAGCAATGTCACCGTTTCCGGCATTCGTATACACAATCGGCCCAAACACGTCAGTGGCACGAAGCCAGCCCATCACCTTTACCACATTGGCTACAGCCTGTACTTCTTTGTCTGCAGGATCCTGGGAATCTTTTGTATACTTATAAATATCATTCCATGCACGGAACAATTTTGAATAGAAGTTCTGGTAAGCATAGTTCATACGGGCATCCGTAAAGTTCCAGGTAGCTTCTGTATTGAAATTCCAGTTATTGTTCATACCCCAGTAACCGATGTAATTTCCAGCCGACATCACGTCTGTATTAGCCAAGTCATTACCCGGTCCTGTCGATTCTGTGGGTGAACCGATAGGAATCACAAGCTTCTGCATGTCCATAAACGGTGCACCATACAACAGACCACCCTGTTTCATTTCCTCTTCCGTAATACCATAGATATTCGTATTGATCTTCTCATAATCACAAGAAGCCAATGCCAATACAGATAATACAGGTATCAAATATTTTCTTATCTTCATATAATTTCTGTTTTTCATGATTGATTAGAATCCAAATTTAAGGCTCACTCCGTAAGTCCGCTGGCTAGGCAGCATGAAATAGTCGTATCCCTGTCCGAACGTACCTGTAGAAGCAGTCAGTTCCGGGTCGAAAGGAGCTTTGTTGTAAATCATCCAGAGATTGGTGCCATACACCGAAAGGCTCACGTTATGGAACGAGGTTCCCTTAAACCAGGAATTGGGGAAAGTATATCCCAGACTTGCTTCCTGAAGACGAACGTTTGTAGCAGAATATACATTGTAGGCATCCAAGTTGACCACTGATTCATAATAGTCCTTCGGACGTACTGCTACATTGCCCACCATCACTTTCCCGACATCGCGGGCATCTGCAGAAGCCTGCGATACACCAAACTGGTCAAGGATGGCTTGTGTCTTGGAAATTACAATACCTCCCAGACGGGCTGTCACAAGGAAGTTCAGGTTGAAACCTTTATACGTAAATCCATTTCTCCAGCCCAAGTTCCATTTCGCATTGACACTTCCCAGCTTATAAGGTTCGGTAGATTCAGTAGTAATATTTTGTCCTTCATTGTAGACGATGTAACCGTCCTGGTCACGTTTCAAACGTTCTTCTGCATAAATGGTACCAATTTCTCCACCTTCACGCAGACGGAAACGCCCTACCTTAATGTCACTCAAATCAATGGCTTCTCCGGTCACAGGATTCTTCACGTTAGAAGCCAGTTCAATAATTTTGTTACGGTTGGCTGTAGCTGTAAATGAGGTGCTGTAAGAAAAATCCCCAAAGGTCTGATCGTAACCCAAAGTCAACTCGATACCTTTGTTCTCCACATTACCTGCCTGTACAAACATATAGTCATACCCTGAACTTTCCGACAGTTTTGCTTCGAGCAACTGGTCGTAAGTGTTCGACTTATACAAGGTTACTCCTAAAGAAACCGTATTGTTCAACCATCTGGAGTCGATACCGATTTCATAAGAACGGGTTCTTTCAGGCTTCAGTTCCGGAAGCGGATAATACTTGAACGGCTTGATTACACCTCCTTCTACAGAATGGGTAATGGTACCCGGGGTCAATCCCGTATAAGGAATCGGTGAACCTACTTCCGTATAAGAAGCACGTACTTTAAAGAATCCCAATACCGGAGAGATAGACTGACGCAGATTTTCAGGCAACAGTTCTGTCACAATAGCCGACAATCCGACTGAAGGATAGAAAATCCAAGGAGATTTACTGTTCACTAACTGCGAAGGTTTATCCGTACGGCCTGTAAGTGTAAGATATACAGCCGATTTCCAAGAAAGTTCTGCAGAGCCGAACACACCGAAGTTCATCTTCCGGTTATCACCTCCTGTCTGAGACGGTACGCCAGTAGAAGGGTCTACGTTATCATACGCAAACTTGTTCGGAACAAGGAGCAACTGGCCGCCATACCCTCTTCCTTTCGTATCATATTCCTCAAAAGAAACACCCACATTGACATTTGCATAGAAGTCCTTGGCAAAAGGCTTGGAAAGGTTTGCCATGATATCGGCATATTTCTGACGGAAGGTCTCATTTGAATAATTGTAACGGCCCAACGGTCTGGCAAAGGTTCCGTGTGTAGAAGCATAGCGTTTATCTTCTCTTTCAGTATAGGTGTTATCCAAGCGGCCTCGTGCTGAAACATTCAGATAGTCGGTGATGTCATATTTCAATGAAGCATACAACATATAACGGTCTTTCACTTCCGGACGAATGTTACGGTAGGCTACCCAATAAGGATTCTGTACGGCCATACCGAAATCACCGGGCGCCCATGACTGCACATTGTATCCAAGCTCTGCATCATAACGTTCAAAATATTTTTCTTTCTCAAAATCTTCTCCGCGAGGATACAGATATGCTCCAAGAATCGGATTGAAATATGTACCGTAGGAAAGCATGTTGTTGTAATACTCACGTACATAGCTGGCAGAAACATCCATCGTCAACTTGTCATTAAACAGTTTGGTGGTATTTCTCACCATGGCATTGTAACGATGATATTTATTGTTCGGTACAATACCTTTTGCATTCACTGCCGACCCCGACACATACGTCTGATTTTTCTGATTTCCTACAGAAAGATTAAATGAGTTGGTAAAGGTAGTTCCCGTATTGAAGAAGTCTGCCGAATCATAAGAAGTAGGCACAGCCAGTTTCTCACCCCATGAAGCGGCTTCTCCACTCACGTTTCCATAAGTGTGCTGGAACTTCGGCAACACAAATGCCTTTGAGAACTCTGCGAAAGACGACACATTCACACTGACTTTACCCTCGGCACCTTTTTTTGTAGTAATCAAAATGACACCGTTGGCTGCACTGGCTCCATAAAGAGCTGCTGCAGAAGGACCTGTCAGCACAGAAAGACTTTCGATGTCTTCCGGGTTGAAGCTGGCAATACCCTCACCCGATGTACGTCCGGCTCCAAATCCTGTACCGTCGCCCGAGCGGTCTGCCTGATTACCCATCGGCACACCGTCTATCACATACAACACGTTGTTGTCTCCTTTGATAGACTTGTTACCACGCATCACTACGCGGGTACCTCCACCGACACCCGAAGCACTGCGCTGAATGCTCACACCAGCCACCTTTCCATTCAGGCTGTTTACAAAGTTGGCATCCTTTACCTTTGTCAGTGCATCGTTCTTCACTTCCTGTACATTGTAGCTCAAAGCTTTCTGAGAACGCTTGATACCCAAAGCCGTAACCACAACCTCATCCAGCAGTTCCGAATCTTCCTTCATCACCAGCACACCCAATGCTTCTTTCGAAGAAACCGTCAGACTTTTATAACCTACGTAGGAAATTTCCAAGATAGAACCTTCACTAACCGACAAAGAAAAGTTTCCGTCGATGTCGGTAATCGTACCGTTGCTAGTTCCTTTTTCCAGCACACTAACTCCTACCAACGGTTCTCCGTTGACGTCTACGACTGTTCCACTTACTGTGATTTTGTTTGCTTGTGCCGACACCTGTACCGAAGCCTCATTTGCTCCTCTCGGAAGGTTGGCGTAAGCTGCATTACCTCCTTGACATACCAGCAAAAGGAATAGCAGCTGAGTAGCTCTTTCTATTTTCATAGATGATTTAAGATTTTGTTGGACAATTATTTATATTTCACGGTTTTATGGTCCATAATTACTGTCAAACGCACAATCATTCCAAGACTGGAACGAAAGAACATCAGCCAACAATCAAGAACCGGTTAATAATCTAGTCTTTTTGTGTTGGAAAAGCGACAACATTCCCTGGGCAGACATTTATCTCAGTAAAAAAACTGCAATCTATGCCTGTCATTCCTGCGTCAAATTTTTTCCCTGATTTAAAAAGAACTCCTTCTCTATCTTCTCAAATAATTCGGACCTACAGGCATCCAGCCTGTCTCATGATTTTTTTCTTATAGTTTAACTTAGGTTTTTATCTGTTTGTGTGACAAAACAAGGTGTATCGTTTTATCTGCTGCAAATATATACAATTTTTATAAATTACAAGAGATTCTGTCGAAAAAAAATAATTATTTTGTTTTATTCTTCCTCAATAGCGGGGTTTACTTTTCTAATCCACCTTATTTTACTCCCTTCTTTTTATTAATAAAGCCGGTTTTACTGACTCACAAATAAAAAAGGTAGGATACAAAAAAAAAGAGAAAACCCACACTGAAACTCCGTATCCGATTTCCTCTTTTCTGTGATTCCGCTGCGATTCGAACGCAGGACCCACGCCTTAGAAGGGCGTTGCTCTATCCAGCTGAGCTACGGAACCATCCTTACTAATTGTGCTGCATTCAAGTGATTCCGCTGCGATTCGAACGCAGGACCCACGCCTTAGAAGGGCGTTGCTCTATCCAGCTGAGCTACGGAACCATCCTTAATTGCGGCGCAAAGGTATGCTTTTATTTTGAATTATACAAATTATTCGACGGATTTATGCGAACACACAAACGGTTTTTACGTTTTCCGCACGCAAATCATAGGTTTTCCAATACTGAACCATAGGTTTTCCAAACGGAAAACATACAGTTCTGTGCCGGGAGACATAAAAGGCTAGCAGGCATCTTCAGCATAGCACAGGTGAGATTTTCGGATATACGCGCCACGGTTCTTTCTTCACTAATCAGTCCTTTCCTGCTGTTTTTCCGCGAAAATTCCATAAGTTTATACAACAAATTCATTTTATTGTAAAACTTAATTCCACGAAAATATGCTTTAATCATTACAGTTTAACGTGAGTTCGATATAATTCAAAACATAGTAAGTTGCCCGTCTTTGACAAAACACAGGTCAATGGCGGGCTTCTTTTCAAAGAAACAGTATGCTGCTATGGCAGATAGAGAATTGGCAATGAAGTTATTGAAGGAACGGTGTCTGGAGTGTTCAATCTGTGCGATATTCTTCAACTCATCATTGACTGTTTCTATCAAAGCGCGTTTTCTCAGCAGGATTCTGTCCGCTACGCTCATCAGGGAATTTTTCATGTTGTTCTTCACTTTGGTTATCAGTTGTATGCCGCCCGTGAAAAGATTCTCAAATAGTGCCTGACCGATGTACCCTTTGTCCGCACAGAGCTTGCCCTTTTTCAAGAACCTGGTTTGTTTCAACGGCTCACGGTCATCCACATTTCCGGGAGTAAACATAAAGTTAAGGATTTCCCCTTTGTCATTGATAATCAAATGCAGTTTGAAGCCGAAGAACCATCCCATGGAGCATTTTCCACGTTCCGCAAGCCCCTCAAAGGTTTTATGGATCAATATGCGTTGTCTCCGGCATACACGCAGCGGTGTGGAATCCACAAAGCTGATACCGGTACAAGTGCCCAGCAAGACCTCCTTGATGAAGACGGTAAGTTGCAACAGGACTTCTTTCTCCAGTTCCACAAAACGGTTGTAGGACACACGGCTGGGGAAGAGGTGGGGCAGATGCTTGCAGACATATTCCTTGTAATAATGCTTGAAACATCGGAAACCTCCCGAGTGGAACAGGATCAGGATGACCATGATTTCCGCATCGCTCATCCGGTTCGGCTTGTTCCGATGTTTATGATTCTTGTCTTCAACCATGTATTTTTCCTGTACTTTGGCAAATTCTTTGCAAAAATCATCCGCCATACAATAAATCCCCGTAACTTTATCCTCTGAGAACATAGTGGTAATCGCTTAAATGTTATAACTTGACACTATAAATTTAATGCTTTTATTGCTATGTTCCTAATTATCAAACGAATAATTTTATTCCTTATATCGAACTCACGTAGTTTAAATATTATTCAAAACCAAAATGTGGATCTTTTATAATTTGCTCATTAATATAGGAATAAATTCTATTGGCATAAAACTCTCTTTCTTCTTCAATTCCCATAAATGTATGATGTAGATTTCTATCTAAATATTCACATGTAGTTTTGAAATCATAACCGTTACTCATGTTTTGTATTCTTCCTAATAACAATAATTCCAAATCTTCTTTTATAGATTCTGTCACACTATCATTAAAATAAAAAAGTAATTCATATATACAGAATGTATCGTCCATTAACTTCCACGAGGTTCTGATTTTTAAACTTTTAAGAACTATTTCTTTCTCTTTTATATTTGAAATAATTGGCTTAAAATCTACCTCGTTTGTGTATAACACACACTGCAAAAGAATATTTGCAAGATTAAAGACCTTTTCATTATTAGTATTATTTCTTAAATAGAATAAATTTCGATACAACCATAACGATGAAACTCCTTGTGCTCTGCGCACATGAGAAAAAGCGATATTGATTAAATAAAGCACAATGGTATTTCTTACCATTTGCCCCTCATCTCTCTGAGATAAAATAACTTGAGGCATACCAAAAATGTACTTATAGGCTTTTTCTATTAATTTAATTTCAACATCTTCTAAACTATGCGTATAAATCAAGCCCAATTGTCCTGCTATACGATTTCTATAAATCAATGAGTATAAATTGTTTATATATTCCTTGACAATTCTTTCGGACACTTCTTTGGAATAGGGAGTGTTATGAACAAACTTATACTTGTTAGGAAGAACAAAATGACATAAATCTTTATATTCATCATCCAAATTATCATACTGCTCATTGATACGTTGAATTATTTCATTGTCAATTCTAGAATCTTCCCAGGCCCAGTCTGCCGTATATCCAAATCTATTTTCTAATCTGAAGATTAACCCCATCAGAAGATATCTAGTCCCAATATGCTTTAATATATCGTCATATCTTTTGTTATATGGATAATCTTCTAAACTACAACACATATATTTTTCACTTACAGGCTTATTCGTAATAAGAAATGTTATTGACGCTTTGGATGTTCCCATAAAAGTCTTATTATTAATATATAATGCCACGGCTCCTACAATTTCGTCTGAAAAAGAATAAGAATGATACTCTACCAATGCTTCTGTAGCAACTTTAGAAAAAAATATATAATAGTACTCATATCGATCTTCCTTGTACACAGAGTAAAATCTTGTGGGGTTAACTAAAATAAGATTCCTATTATGAATACTATTTGTTGGATCACTAGCTTTAGTAATAATCCTATCGTTTTGAAAAAAGAAACCGTTGGTTTCTTTTCCCCATAACAATGGACTTGAACTTAATATGTTAAATGCACCAGTTGTATACACCAATGGAGCCACATATAAACGCATATTTTGTTTATAATTTACAAAACAATCATCAAATGAATTTATGTGATTGTTAATTGCAGCATCATGTTTGTCTACCATATATTTTATTTAATAGGTTAAATATTCATCATAATCACATTCTCTTGAATCCAAAATGGAATATACACCCTTGTGTACAATCCAAAATATAAATAATATTCTCGTTTATTTGCAACATTACTGTAATATATGAGCAATATGTTTCATAGAAAGCACAGTTAAACTACAAATTTACAAAGATTCCTTTGAATAACTATCAAGAAAAACTATATTATAATCAATAAACACTATTTCTCCAATTAGTTTGTATCAGGATTGATTTTTATCAGCAATAAACAATTACTTTGTGTTATTATACTTACTTCTGATGCAACAAGCGTAAAATGCAAATATTCACTTTTGTTGATTTATCAAACCTTTATCTAAATACTTCTCTTTATACTTTTCTATGTTACTCCCCAATGACATTTATACCCTGTTTTAGCCTAACTAATTATTTGTACCCTTTAATTTCTATACTTATGTTGGCGTTCTGTTTCTTCAAGGAAATATCCTTCACACAATAGAAAACATTCAGGAACTCTTGCAGGTGCTTAAAAACGACCTGATATTTTGAAAGTATGGTTTCGGCTTCCATGTCGACTTCTACCAGCTTTGGGCAATCCTCGCTATACCAATGGACACCTGCATCAGTCAGTATATGCAATGGTATTCCAGTCCAAGAAAAGCATTCTTTACTTCTTCAGCCATCAAAAATTGTCACTCTCCATAAATTTCTGATAATCCTATTGATGACTACACGCATCTTGTTAAGCAAGCGGTTCGTTTCAAGAGTGATAAAAATTTTTCACATAACACGACTACCTTTCATGTCCTACAATTGGGAGTCAACCGAAAATTTGTTGCTGAATTACGTTTTCGTTCCATTCATAGCTAATACGTCCCATAACCAACACTATACTTTCTTTCTTCACTATCAGTCTTTTCAGATAAAAAATATACTCTTCATAGTTCTATTTTTTAGGTTTCAAATTTAGTCCGTAAAGAATCCTTCGTAACTACACAGATCTTTGAGAAATACTACAAATCTCATTTATGCCATATTCTCTTGCGAGAGTTGTTAGTAGTTTAAAAAGTTAATATTTCTTATATTCTTTCAATTTTGCTATAGTCAATTTTGAGCATGGTCACGAGCTGGTAACACTACAATATCCTAATTTTGCTTTTTTTCATTGCTCTTTCATCTTTCATTCTTTCAAGCCAGCTGCCAACAACTGCATTACATTTTATATATCACTTTTTATTAGTAATTTTGTACATTAAAACCCTTAAAACCACATCACACATGGAACAGCATCCCCAGCTTTTAGTCTACAAGGCGTCTGCCGGTTCCGGCAAGACTTTCACGCTGGCCGTACATTATATAAGACAACTGATTGAAGACCCGTATGCGTACCGGAGAATTCTGGCGGTGACATTCACCAACAAGGCCACGGCAGAAATGAAGGAACGTATCTTGGAACAGCTGTATGGCATTGCTACAGCCGACGAGGGGTCGGACGGTTACCTGAAGGAAATACAGAAAACCTCGGCCAAGTCGGTCGGGGAAATCCGGGAGGCGGCACGCGAGGCCTTGCGGCACATGATTCATGACTACAGCCGTTTCCGCATCGAAACCATCGACTCGTTTTTCCAGTCGGTGATGCGCAACCTGGCACGGGAACTGGAGCTGGGGGCCAACCTGTCCATCGAACTGAACAATACGGAGGTGCTGAGCGATGCCGTGGATGCCATGATTGAAAAACTGGACCGCCGCTCGCCGGTGCTCTACTGGCTGCTGGAGTACATCGAGGAACGGATTGCGAACGACCGGCGCTGGGATGTGTCGAAGGATATCAAGAGTTTCGGACAAAACATCTTCGATGAGAACTATATCGAGAAAGGGGAAGGACTGCGCCGGAAACTGGCCGACCCGAAGTTCATCCCGGCGTATCGGGAGGAACTGAAAAACATCCGCGAAGAGGTGCTGGAGTTTATGAAGGGATTCAGTGACCAGTTTACGGGACTGCTCGAAATGCACGGGCTGACGCCGGCGGACTTGAAAAACGGTTCGCGGGGCATCGGCAGTTATTTCAACAAACTGGCCAACGGGAAACTGAGCAGCGACATCCGCAATGCGACCGTGGAGAAGTGTCTGGAAAGTGAAGAGAACTGGACCACGAAGACGTCTTCACACCGTGACGAAATCCGCTCGCTGGCGGCCTCGGAACTGATGCCGTTACTGGAGGAAGCGGAAAACCGGCGTCCACAGAACAGCTTGCTGCTCAACTCGTGCGACCTCTCGCTACGTTACCTGAACAACCTGCGGCTGCTGGCGCACATCGACGAGGAGGTGCGGTTGCAGAATCAGGCGCACAATCGCTTCCTGTTGTCGGACACCAATGCCCTGCTTCATAGCCTGATTCGGGAAGGCGACGCTTCGTTTGTCTACGAGAAAATCGGCACCACCATCGATACGGTGATGATTGACGAGTTTCAGGATACTTCGCGCATGCAGTGGGAGAATTTCCACCTGCTCTTGCAGGAGAGTCTGGCGCAAAAGGAAGGCAGCCTGATTGTGGGCGACATCAAGCAGAGCATCTACCGCTGGCGAAGCGGGGACTGGAAAATCCTCGCGGGACTGGGACACGACCGGAGTTTCCGCATCAAGGAATGTACGCTCGACACGAACTGGCGAAGCGAGGCGCGCATCATCCGTTTCAACAACGAGTTTTTCACGGCGGCCTGCCAGACGCTTAACCGACGGTATCAGGAGGAACAGGGAATGCCTTGCACGCAGCTGGAACAGGCGTACAGTGACGTGCGGCAACGTTGTGCCAAGAAAGACGAGAAAGGCTTCGTGAAGGTGACTTTCCTGCAGGATTCCAAGGAGCGGCCTTATACGGAGGCTACCTTGCAACAGCTGGCCGAGGAGGTGGAGCGGCTCACGGCAGAAGGCATCCGCCTAAACGAGATGGCCATTCTAGTACGAAAGAACCGGAGCATCCCCGACATTGCAGCCTATTTCGACGAGCACACCCCCTACCACATCGTATCGGACGAGGCTTTCCAGTTGAACGCTTCTCTGGCCGTAAACATGCTCATCGACGGACTGCGTTACCTGTCTTCGCCCGACGACCGCATTGCGCTGGCCCGTCTGGCAGTGGCCTATCAGCAGGAGGTGTTACGAAAGGACATCAGCCTCAACACGGTGCTGCTCGACGACCCCAAGAATTACTTGCCAGCAGCGTTCCAGTTGCAGGCAAACGAACTCCGCTTCATGCCGCTTTACGAGTTGCTGGAAAAGCTTTTCGTGCTGTTCGACATGGAGCGCATCGAGCAACAGGATGCATATCTCTATGCATTTTATGATGCGGTGACGGAATACATGCAGAACAACTCGTCGGAGCTGACGGCTTTCATCCGTTTCTGGGACGAGAAGCTGAACACGAAAACCATTCCTTCGGGCGAAATCGACGGCATCCGCATCCTGTCCATCCACAAATCGAAGGGTTTGGAATACCACACGGTGCTGCTGCCGTTTTGCGACTGGAAAATGGAGAACGAGACGAACAGCCACCTGATATGGTGCAGCGTAGCGGGCACGGGAAAGGAAACGGACATTCCGCCGTTCAACCGCTTGGACATCGTGCCGGTGAACTACTCGAGTGCCATGGCGGAATCGGTGTACCACGACGATTACCTGGAGGAAAAGTTGCAGCTGTGGGTGGACAACCTGAACCTGCTTTACGTGGCGTTTACACGTGCCTGCAAGAACCTGATTATTTTTGCCAAGGCGGGACAGAAAGGCACGGTATCGGAACTGTTGTACGACAGTCTGCCGCTGATGCAGGAGGTGGAACTGCCGCTTGCGCAGGAAGCACCAGAAGATGATGCGGTGGGCGAATACGGGGAGCTCTGCACGGCTCACGACGAGAAGAAGGCGGGTAAATCCAACCGGCTATCCTCGCCAAAAGAGGGAGTCCCCGTGAAGATGGAAAGCATTGAAACGCACATCGAGTTCAAGCAGTCGAACCGTTCGGCCGACTTTATCCAAGGGGATGAGGCAGACGACAGCCGCGGGCAGTACATCCGTCAGGGACAACTGCTGCACCAGGTGTTTGCCCACATCGAAAAGGCGGACGACCTATCGCCTGCTTTGGAACGGTTGAACTTCGAGGGTATCTTCGAATCGGAAAAACAGATGAAACAGGTGGAAACGCTGGCCCGACGGGCTTTGCAGCATCCGGCAGCCAAAGACTGGTTCAGCGGCACCTGGGAACTCTACAACGAATGTGCCATTGTGTACACCGACGAGGAGGGACAGATGCAGACGCGCCGCCCCGACCGCGTGATGCGGAAAGACGAACAGGTAGTCGTGGTGGACTTCAAGTTCGGAAAGAAGAACGAAAGTTACCGCGCACAGGTGCAGGACTACATGAACCTGCTCACGCAAATGGGCTACACCCACATCCGGGGATTCCTCTGGTATGTGTTTGCCAACGAGCTGGAGGAAGTGACGCTTCCGGCCTGAGTTTATTTTTATTTACCACTCTATTTCGACAATACAATATATGGAAACTTTTTTGAAGCAGGTGGCCGCTGATTTGTACCGGAAGCTGCACGGAGACTTTACCAAGGTGGCCGTGGTGTTCCCGAACAAACGTGCCAGCCTCTTTTTCAACGAATACCTGGCGCAGGAATCCGACCGTCCGGTCTGGTCGCCGGCCTACGTGAGCATCAGTGAGCTGTTCCGCCAGTCGTCGCAATGGGTTACGGGCGACTCCATCAAACTGGTGTGCGACCTCTACAAGGTGTTCCGGGAAGTGACGGGAAGCAAGGAAAGCCTCGATGATTTCTATTTCTGGGGCGAGATGCTCATCAGCGACTTCGATGATGCCGACAAGAATCTGGTGGACACGAAGGCCCTCTTCAGCAACCTGAAAGACTTGAACAAGCTGACGGCTGAATATGACTTCCTGGAGGAAGGACAGAAAGAGGCATTGAGCCAGTTTTTCCGCAACTTCTCCATCGAGCAGGTCACGGAACTGAAGCGGCGTTTCATCTCGCTGTGGGACGTACTGGGCGACATCTATACGCAATACAAGGAACGACTCCGCGAGCAAGGCATCGCCTACGAAGGAATGCTCTACCGCGAGGTGACGGAAATGATGGACGTACAGAAGTTCCCCTACGACACCTATGTGTTCGTGGGATTCAACGTGCTGAACAAGGTGGAACAAACTCTGTTCAGCAAGCTTCACGCAGCCGGGAAAGCCCTGTTCTACTGGGATTACGACACCTTCTACCTGGACAAGCATCCGCACGAGGCGGGCGAGTTCATCCGCCGTAACCTGAAGAATTTCCCGTCGGAACTGCCGCCGGCCCTGTTCGACCACCTGAATCACCCGAAAGAGATAACCTTCATCGAATCGCCTACGGAAAACGGGCAGGCGCGCTACCTGCCGCAATGGATTCGGGAAAACCTGACGGAGAACGAAAAAGAAACAGCGGTGGTGCTCTGCAACGAGGCCATGCTGCAGCCCGTATTACATTCACTACCGGAGAACGTGCGCCACATCAACATCACCATGGGTTTCCCGCTTTCGCAAACTCCGGCCTACAGTTTCGTGAAAACGCTGCTGGAACTGCACATCTCAGGCTATAATTCCCGCAGCGGACGCTACCAGTTTGCCGAGGTCATCAGTGTGCTGAAGCATCCGTACACACAACTGCTTTCGGAAGCGGCCACCCCGCTGGAAAAGGAACTGACGGAGAAGAACCGCTTCTATCCGCTGCCGTCGGAACTGGAACGGGATGAGGCCCTGTCACTGCTGTTCAAACCTTGCACCCACAACGAGGAACTGTGCAAACGGCTGGCCGACATCCTGAAGCAGGTGGCACAGCTGTACCGCAAGCAGGCGGCCTCCACCAGCGACGCCCTTGACCAGCTCTACCGAGAAGCCTTGTTCAAAAGCTTCACCATGGTCAACCGCTTCCATGCGTTGCTCGAAAGCAAGGATTTGGATGTGCAGCCTGCCACCTTCCACCGACTGCTTGTGCGGGTCATGTCGACTGCCAGCATTCCGTTCCACGGCGAGCCGGCCATCGGCATGCAAGTGATGGGGGTATTGGAAACCCGTAACCTGGATTTCTGCCACGTCATCCTGCTGTCGGTCAACGAAGGACAGTTGCCCAAGGCGGGCGGCGATTCTTCGTTCATCCCCTACAACCTGCGCAAGGCATTCGGTATGACCACCATCGACCACAAGATTGCCGTCTATGCCTATTACTTCTACCGTCTGCTGCAACGGGCGGAAAAAGCGACCTTGGTGTACAATACGGTGAGCGACGGCATGAACCGGGGCGAGATGTCGCGTTTCATGCTCCAGCTGCTGATTGAGTGGGGCTATCCGATACAACGGAAACAGCTGGAAGCCGAACAGTCGCCGGTCGTATCCTCTCCTATCTGCATCCCCAAATCAGCCGACATCCTAAAACGAATGCAGAGTGTGTTCGACGTGCGAGTAAATCAGAAAGCCATATTCTCCCCATCTGCCTTAAACTGCTACCTCGACTGTCCACTGAAATTTTATTATAAATACGTGGCAGGTCTTGTAGCGCCCGACGAGGTGAGTGCGGAAATCGATTCAGCCAAATTCGGAAGTATCTTCCACTATGCAGCCGAGCATATCTACAAGGATCTCACGGTGCATGGAAAAGTCATCAATAAAGAGGCTTTGGAAACCCTGCTCAAAGAGGAAGTAAAGCTGCAAAACTACGTGGACAACGGGTTCAAGGATTTGTTCTTCCACCTCCCAGCCGACGAACGTCCGGAATACAACGGTATCCAGCTCATCAACTCGGCCGTCATCCTGCGTTACGTCCAACAACTGCTGCGCAATGACCTGCGTCATGCTCCTTTCACCTTCGTGGGCTCCGAACAGCCCGTCATGGAGGACATCGAGATACAAACGCTCAAAGGGGTGATTCGTTCGCGCATGGGCGGCATCATCGACCGAATGGACAGCAAGGACAATGTGCTCCGCATCGTGGATTACAAGACAGGTGGAAAAGCCGATACTCCACCCAACGTGGAATCCTTGTTCACTCCGGGGCCCAAACGTTCCAACTATATATTCCAAACCTTCCTGTATGCAGCCATCGTATGCAAAAAACTGCGGGAACGGAATGACGATCGGAAAGTAGCTCCTTCCCTGCTTTATATTCACCGGGCTGCGGCAGAAGATTATTCACCGGTTATCCAACTCAAGGAATCATATAATAAAATTACTCCAATAGAAGACTTTTCCCTTCTGGAAAAAGAGTTCAGAGAGCGGCTGAAAACCCTTCTGGAAGAACTTTTCAATCCCGCACTGAACTTCAATCAAACAGAAGACGAAGACCAGTGTACCTATTGTGATTTTAAGGGAATGTGTAAAAGATAGGGCAAAAAAGAAAACAAATGTTAAATATAAATCTTTTCTAGAACAATTCTTCTGTTGAACATGTTATAAAGATGTTTTTCATAGTAATAGATAAGAACAGTAATGGTATTTGTGAAAATATCAGCTGTAGGACAAAAGCGTTTGTTCTTAAATTAAGAGAGACTGCATTCCCCGGCAGTCTCTCTTACTTTTTTATACAGTTTATTACTCCTGATAATCATAATACCACCAGTAGGTATCACCAAATTCCCGTCGCATACGGTTGCGTTCTTCCAGTGGAGAAGCCGCCTGCCGCTGCAACTGACGATATGCGTCAAAACGCTTTAACATCAGACTGTCGGATACAGAAACAGAGTCATTCCGTTGTGCATGATACAGTACAACCGCTTCGCGATAATAACGTGGCAAAGTATCCTCTGGCAAATAAAAATCCGGAACCGCCTGCATGAAGCGATCCAGTTGCTTTTCCAGCAACAAAGCCGAAAGATAATAATCCAAGGATGTATACTTTCCAGTACCCTTGTAGCAGATGTTCCGCAAAAACACCAGGCGGTCTTCTCCTGCATACGGACGAGCCCCCAGGAGGTAATAAATAGAATCGTTTGTATAACGCAACGTATGCAATGAATCCGCGTCAAAAAACAACCCGTCGGAGCGGTAATACTGAGGATAGGCAAACAGCTTGTCTCCCATCTGCCCCAGATGCGACAACGCCACCGCCCGAAAAACCGTCAGCGTACGACTGGCCTCCAACGAATGTTTTCCGACTTGCAGCACCTTGTCATATTCCTGGGCGCGCAGATAGTGTTCAGCCTCCAGCTCGTGGTGATAGCCTCGGTTGGTATTGCCTACACACACCGTCAGCACACACAAGCCCAACAGAATGGTCAGATTACTGTTGACCAGTCCCCAGATACTTCCTTCCTGATTCAGCTGCACCCGGAAGAGGCCGCGCAACCAATAGCCGAGACCGACAAACAGCAACACCAGCAAGGGCAGCAACCACGTCCACGGCGTATGATAGCTAGACATATAAACCCCGCGTCCGACATCGGTCAGTGCACAGAGCACCAAAAATGAAGGCACATACGCCAAAGCACGCACCTTTCCTTTCAGCCCCAGCAGGCTGTTCACCCCCCACCGCAGCAACAACAGGATGAGGGTAATGACGATGGCACTGGCCAGCGGAGCAAATACCGTCTTGCCGTGCGCCAGCGAAAAATGAAGTGCTTCCAGCACATCGCGCTGGAACACGTAGAGATAGACAAAGCTAAATAGAGAAAAAAGAAGACCGCATACAGCAATCATGATGCGTGCAGTCTTCTTATAAAGTACATTGATGTATTCAGTCATACAAAAAATTAATCTTTCACTCGTTTCAATACAACTGCAGAACGGGCAGGCACATACAGCTTCAGCCATTCCTTCTTATCCTTTGCATAAAGCGGGTCGGCACAAGTGAAGTGACGGAGGCTGTCGTCTGAGAAGCCGAAGCCACCAAACTGCTTGCTGTCCGTGTTCAGCACTACATCGTATGCCCCTCTTGGTACAAGGAATCCATAGTCTGTAAATGAACGAGTCGGGTTGAAATTGAACACAAATACCAAATCTTTCCGACGGAATGCCAAAATCTGGTCGCCATCGTTATGCCAAACCTCGATGACATCCGACTTCTGTATGTTCTTCACACTACGCATCAGCTTGACCATGCATTCATCAAAATCACCCAGATAATGATAGCACAATGTCGGATCGTCTACCAAATGCCACTGACGACGAGCATACTTGTACGACCATCCGTTGCCTTCGCGCGGGAAGTCAATCCATTCCGGATGCCCGAACTCATTTCCCATGAAGTTCAAGTAACCTCCGTTGATGGTAGAGGCGGTCAGCAGACGAATCATCTTGTGCAAGGCAATGCCTCGTTCCACTACGCCGTTTTCATCGCCAATCTTGAAGTGCCAGTACATGTCGGCATCAATCAAACGGAAGATGATGGTCTTGTCGCCCACCAACGCCTGGTCGTGACTCTCACAATAGGAAATCGTCTTTTCATCCTTACGACGATTGGTCACTTCCCAGAACAGACTTGAAGGTTTCCAGTCCTCATCCTTGCGTTCCTTGATAATCTTTATCCAGTAGTCCGGAATGTTCATCGCCATACGGTAGTCAAAACCATATCCCCCGTCCTCGAAAGGTGCCGCCAGTCCCGGCATGCCCGAAACTTCCTCGGCAATGGTGATGGCCTTCGGGTTCACCTCATGAATCAGACGGTTGGCCAGTGTCAGGTAACAGATGGCATTGTCATCCTGATGCCCGTTGAAATAGTCGCCGTAATTGCAGAAAGCCTCTCCCAGTCCGTGGCTGTAATACAACATTGAGGTAACTCCATCGAAACGGAATCCGTCGAAATGGAATTCCTCCAGCCAGTATTTGCAGTTGGACAGCAAGAAATGAACCACCTCGTTCTTTCCATAATCGAAGCAAAGCGAATCCCATGCCGGATGTTCCCGACGGTCGCCCGGATAGAAATATTGATAAGGATCACCGGCAAAGTTACCCAATCCTTCCACCTCGTTCTTTACGGCATGTGAATGTACGATATCCATGATGACGGCAATGTTCATCTGATGTGCCGTATCAATGAGCTGTTTCAATTCTTCCGGTGTACCGAAACGGGAAGAAGGTGCAAAGAAACTGGATACATGATATCCGAAACTGCCATAGTAAGGATGCTCCTGAATGGCCATAATCTGAATACAGTTGTATCCGTCTTTCGCGATACGCGGAAGCACGTTCTCACGGAACTCGTTGTACGTACCCACCTTTTCCGCATCTTGCGCCATACCGATATGACACTCGTAAATCATCAGAGGAGACACATTCGGCGTAAAGCTCTTCTTTTTGAACTTATACGGTTTCTCCGGATTCCATACCTGTGCACTGAAAATCTTGGTCTGCTCATCCTGCACCACGCGAGTAGCCCACGCCGGAATACGTTCACCGCATCCACCTTCCCAATACACTTTCAGTTTGTACAGGTCGCCATGCTTCAGGGCTTTTTCAGGAAGATTGATTTCCCAATTACCTGTCTTGCGCACCCGTTTCAAGCGGAAAGACGGTTTCTCCTGCCAACCATTGAAGTCACCTACCAGATAGATTTCCGTCGCATTAGGTGCCCATTCACGAAACGTCCATCCTTTTTCGGTACGATGCAAACCGAAATACATATGTCCGGTTGCAAAATCCGACAATGTCTTTTTGCCCACCAGTTCTTTTTCTTTCTCTATTGCATGCTGATGACGGCCATTAATCGCATTGGCATAAGGTTCCAGCCATGGATCATTCTTTATGATATTCAATACCTTGTCCATAGTATTAGTTATTAGAAATTATTTGACACGTACTTTTACAATCACTTTTCTCACTCCATCGGGAGTCACACCCGGCGCATGTGCGTCCTCCGGAAAGAAAATAGCAAACATCCCCGGCTTTACGGTCAGGTAATCAGTGGCCAGCCCTTCATAGAAGGTAATGTCCTTTTCTGCATTGTAAGCAGCCTCAGGCAAATCCGTGCGTGGCATATACCCCATGACTTCCACACCCGACAGCGGAATCTGGATGTCAATGAAATCATTGTGCGTTTCGAGGCGTGCTTCCGCTTTCGTCTTCGGACGAGCATCTGCAAAATTCACCATCAGTTCACCTTCTTTCAGTACCACTTTCCCCGCCTCATGTGCATGCAGGTCAGTTGCTTTCAGAAAAGCCACTGCCTCTGCAAACAGAGGATTCAGTGAAACATATTTTTCCAGGTTTTCCAATTTGTCAATTACCATATCTTTTCACGTTTAAGTAGTTAATAATTTTTATTCAAACTCATCTATCGTTTCATTCGTAAAATCAGCAAAGCGCTTCAGTTGCCGGAAGATATCTGTCATCCGGTCCAGAAAATCCGGACGGGTAAAAAACTCATCCTCCAGCGGGCAAGCCACCGTAAAATCCTTGCAACGGATATACTGCGGATAAGGGAAGTCTTTCGGGAATCCTTTCGGTACCGTTTTCAAATGCGTCTCTCCTATCACCGGGAAATATTGGTGGAAAGCCGGATCCTCTACAATGGTCCGGAACTCATCGATGCGGTCACACACCGACTGCCGTACTGCCCGCAACATATCGGCAGGCATGCACCAGCTTCCTCCGGCCAACATACAATTGCCCGGCTCCAGATGCAAATAATAGCCACAATGGTTGGATTTTTTCCCCCTTGCATTGATATAGCCCCCGATGTGGGTCTTGTAGGGAGACTTGTCCGAAGAGAAACGGACATCCCGATAGATACGATACGTGCAATCCTGCGGAAGCACATGCGCCACACTCTCATCGAACAAGGAGATACGGGCGATAACTATGCCCAGCAGTTCCTCAAAATCAGCCTGCACACTCAAATACTCCGCCTTATGTTCCTGAAACCACTCCCGGTTGTTGTTTGCCGCCAGCACTTTCAGGAAGTCCAATATATTCGATATATCCATCTCTTTTTCTTTTGAGTTACACAAACTTACAAAAAAAATCTTATCTGTCTCACAAAAAGGTGTTTTTTTGCACTACCTCAACAAATTCAGCATAAAATCGTGTACCTTTCCATTCGAAGCGATTACTTCCCGGCCCGAATAGAAAGAATCTCCCCCTGAAAAATCGGTTACCCTACCTCCTGCATTCTGAACGAGCAAGATACCGGCTGCCACATCCCACGGGCAAGTAAAAGCCTCTGCACGGGCCTCAAAACGACCGTCGGCCACGTAACACATTTCTGCAGCTGCCGCCCCTACCACTCGGATACCAGCCACATTACCGTAACAGCCTGCGAACAAGCGATTGAATACAGGCTTATAGGATTCAGCGTCATAGGGTAACCCGAGAGCCAGGAATGCATCGTCGGGCGAATCTACCCCCGACACCCGTATATGCCGGTCGTTGCAGAAAGAAGGCGCTCCTTTGTAAGTCCAGAAACACTCATCACGACAGATTTCATACACCACGCCCAGCAAGATTTCTTCGCGGTTGCGCAAAGCAATACTGATACAATAAGGCGCATGGTTATGAATGAAATTCGTCGTTCCATCCAGCGGATCTACCAGCCAGCAATATTCCTCGTCAGAGTGACTTCCGCTACCTTCTTCTGCAATAAAACCTGCCTCGGGAAGCAATTCCCGCAGGCAGGCCACTATTCTTCGTTCTGATTCTTTATCTACATACGATACATAATCGTGTGCGTGTTTCTTCTCAATCCGCTCCCGACTGAATTTCTTCCGCTCTTCACGGATAAAAGCTCCGGTTTTCACGGCCAGTTCACGCACTTTCAAAGTCAATTCGGATAAGTCCATGATTATTTTTTCTCCTCCAATAAACGTCCGTATCTGAATGTACCCTTACGGATCACATTCCCGTTTGTATCTGTCTCAATGAAAGGACCGTCCTTCTTGCCTTGCTTGAAGAATCCCTCAAAACGAACACCTTCTTTATCAATCAGCACTCCCTTTCCATCTTCTTTACCACGGACAAAGCCCCCTGTATAGACCGAACCATCGTTCATACGGAGCGTACCTTCTCCTTCGGCCATATTGTTTTTCCACTGTCCTTCATACTCATCTCCATTGGCCCATTTATACTTTCCGAAACCCGAACGCTGGTTTTTCGCCCATTGGCCATCGTACACGGCTCCATTAGCCCATGTAAAAATGCCCTGTCCTTCCTGCCAGCCATTCAAGAAATGACCTACATACTTGTCGCCATTCGGATAGGTATAAATACCTTTTCCCGTACGTTCACCGTTCACATAGTCCCCTTCATAACGCTCGCCGTTCTGAAAATAATAAATTCCTTTTCCATCCTGCACATCGTCTTTCCAGTCTCCTACATACTTGTCACCATTGGTATAATAAAAGGTTCCTTTTCCATGACGCATGCCGTCCTTCCATTCACCTTCATATTTCGACTTGTCCTCCCACACCATGGTTCCCTTTCCGTTCTTCAGGTCGTTTTTCCATTCACCCGTATAAACCGCGCCTCCTTTCCAGGTATAGGTGCCTTGTCCGTTACGTTTATCATGGTGCCAGGTTCCCGTATACAAATCTCCGTTATAGTAGGTCATGGTTCCCTCTCCTTCCTGAAAATCGGCATACCACATTCCTTCATAACGGTTATTATTCATAAAATAATATGTTCCTTTTCCGTGTTGCTGGTCTTCATACCATTGTCCCACGTATTTTTCACCGTCACTAAAGGTATAAGTACCCTCTCCCTGACGTTTTCCTTTTACATATTCCCCTTCGTACACATCGCCATTCTGAAACACGGTCTTTCCTTTTCCATTCGGACGACGCCCCTTCAACTCTCCGGTATATTCTGCTCCATCTTTAAACTTATAATATCCCAAAGAAAGCTGGGCCGAGGCCGAAACCGTGCCGAATGTCAGCAGGGTAAATAAAAATAGTGTATGTTTGTTCATTATTACGTATTGGTCTGTTTTTAAATGTCGCCCAAAAATAATCTTTTTACTTTTGACCAGGCCGACAGGTTTATACTTTTTTACCTGCCACCACCTCTATTAAGTTTTCTTTGCAGAAATATTGCTGTGCCAACGAAAGCAGTTCATCCGACGTCACCTCCCGGATAGCTGCCAGTGAAGCATCAAAAAAGTCAGGCTTCAATCCAGCAGTTTCAATGAAAATCCAGGCATCCGACAACGAAAAAGCACCTTCGTATGAACGGCACATATCCCCCAGCATGTAATTGCGTACCATTTCCAGTTCCGCTACAGGCACTTTTTCCTGCTGCAAACGGTCCATTTCATGATACACTTCCTTCACGACTGATTCAATGTATTCGTTGGCGGTTTCCGTACTTATCACCAACAAGCTAGTCCCCGGATAGGATACCAGCCCCGCTGCAATGCCATAAGTATATCCTTTCTCCTCACGAATATTCGACATCAGTCGGCTGCCGAAATAACCTCCGAACAACGTAACCAGCACTCGCAACTTCAAATAATCAGGATGTTTTCGGTCGAGTGAAAATCCCCCCATGCGCAGTGAACTTTGCAATGCATCTTCTTTTTCCACATAAACCCGCTTGCGGACATCTTTCGTAATCTCCCACGTGCGTTGCATCTTTTCAGCTCTACAATTTCCCCAAGCAGTTTCTCCCCAATGGCGTTCAATGCAACGAACCACTTCAGGTGTTACCTTACCCGACACGTACATCGAACAATTGCCTGAATGATAATTACGATGGTAAAAATCCTTCAAAGCCTCCACCTGAATTCGCTCATAGTCTTCCAATTCTGCATAACGTCCTAGCGGATGCAACGTCCCAAACAACGAACGATTCAACTGTTTGCGAGCCAACACATCCACCCGCTGGTTGTTCACCAAAAATTGCTGCCGGTTTAT
The DNA here is from genome assembly GCF_025567125.1 of Phocaeicola fibrisolvens. NCBI lineage: Bacteria > Pseudomonadati > Bacteroidota > Bacteroidia > Bacteroidales > Bacteroidaceae > Phocaeicola > Phocaeicola fibrisolvens. The sequence goes on from NZ_JAOQJI010000028.1 coordinate 39,931, forward strand.
GTCACAGATAATCCGGAACTCTTTCTCCGGGAAAACGGCTTCTTTCACCATACTGGCTACAATTTCCATAGTCTGGTCAAGATACTTCGTCAAAGTATACAACGTGACAAAACCACAGTTTACAGAGGAAGAAAGCTCCAACCAAGCTCCATAATAGTCCAGCCGCTCGGCTATTTCTCCCGATGTCATCCGGACTGTTCCTTCACGCAACATACGATTGGCAAATACGGCCTGAAGCGGCTGCGACTGATCAAGTTGCCCGCTTCGGACCAGTAAATCAAAACGAATGACATCTTCATTTCCTGCCGAAAGTACATACAACGGCATTCCGTTGCGCATGCGATGCAATTCCGGCTGTAAAATAGAAAAATGCTCCAGCTGACGAATGGCCGGTGCCACACTACGGTCCAGCTGCATCATAATGCCTCCTGATGCTTGCGCAAGAACTCTTCAGCACGTGCCAAATCCTGCGGTGTATCAATACCAATCGTTTCCACCTCGCTGATACCCACCTTTATCGAGTAGCCGTTTTCCAACCAACGTAGTTGTTCCAGCGATTCGGCCAATTCCAATGAAGATTGTGGAAGTGAAGTAATTTCTTCCAACACTGAAGCACGATAAGCATACAGTCCGATATGCTTGTAGTAAGTGTGTCCGGAAAGCCATTCCTGTGTATCGCGGTTCCGCTGATAAGGAATAATAGAACGGCTAAAATAAAGTGCGTGCATGTCTTTATCGACGACCACCTTTGGAGAGTTGACATTTTCCAATGCCTCAAATCCATCAGCCGGCGTAAACGGCTTCACAAGCGTAGCAATCTGAGTAGACTCATCGTCAAAGCAAGCCTTTACAGCCTCCAGCTGTGATCGCTGAATAAAGGGTTCATCACCCTGAATATTCACTATCACGTCGTAACCGCTACCCACTTTACAATAAGCCTCATAACAACGGTCTGTCCCACTTTTATGGTTTACGGAAGTCATGACCACCTTACCACCAAATGCTTTTACAGCAGCCTCAATGCGTTCATCATCAGTAGCTACATAAGCCTCATCCAACACACCGACCACTTGTTCATATACTCTCTGTATCACCGGTTTGCCTCCCAATAAAGCCAATGGTTTGGCAGGGAAACGAGTAGATGCATATCTAGCAGGAATAATTCCTATAAATTTCATAGTTATTGTTTTTGGAGTTTATGCAGCAAATGTACGAAGATTTTCCGTAAATTGACAAAGCGATTTAAATAAAAAAGACACCTCATGACGTCCTCCCTGGAACACCTAATATTTTAAACAAAACGCCTTTACGTTTGACTCAAATACCCTTGCATTCCTTGAAATGCAGAGTTTTTTTGAGCCCAAACGTAAAGGCGCTCGTTTCATGGGACTAAAAACCCGAGTTCTTATTCCTTTTTATCTCCTTAAATACGACGGATAACCCAGTAGCCTCCCAGCACTTGCAGCAGCATGCCGGGAATGCCGATACGGAAATCCTGCAAGGCGGTGAACAGGCTGCCGGAGAGCATCCACTCGCCCAGCGTACCTGCCATCTGATAGAACAGCACCACGCCCAGCAGCAACGGCAGGGTGACTTTCCGGAAGCGGGCAGCCACCAGTCCGGCTCCCACAGCCAGCAGGACGGATTTCAGCAGGATGGCCGGCAATACGGCAGGCGCAGGCATACCGAACCACCACGAGTTAAGCAGCGGCGAGAGCACCGCCGTCAACAGTCCGGCCTTCCAGCCATATTTATATGCCCCTACCAGGGTGAAGAAATAAATGGGCAGCCAGGTCACTCCTCCCTGCGGCACCAGGTGAAAAAGCTGGGGCAGGACGATGTTTCCGGCCACAAACAGCAGGGCGGTGACGTAGGTCTTCACGCGACTGTAGCCCAATGTGTAAAGTTTTACGGTTGTTTCCATGTGTATGTTTCTTTTCTATTTTACAATTGTTTTTTCTTTTTCTGCGGCTTCCCGCATGCGATTCACAAAGCCCTCAATCACCGGATAAAGTCCCGTGGGATTGTCCGACACATCGCAGAGAGTCTCCAGCGGACAACGCCCCGTGCGGGTGCGGTTGATGATGCAGGGCACTTCTTCCACAAAGTCCACTTCCACACCCCCGTTCCGGAGCAGGCTCAGGGCCGGGGTACTGATGACACGGGTCCACACGCGGGCCACGCCTCCCAGCACCATCAGGGCGGCAGCTCCTTTTCCGATAACCTTGTCGGCCAGCCAGGCTCCCTTCAGGAAATCCCGGTCGGTACGGTATAAGTCATACAGGTCGGCTACTCCCCGGCGGGAAAAGGTTCGGGTTTCCTCCCCGTGGCGCACCACGCAGGAATACCCTCCCTCGTTCAGCAAGCGTATCAGTTCCTCCATATTACAGCGTCTCCTGTTTCAGTTTCTCCACATACGCATCAATGCGGTGCAGTTCCTTGGGGATGTCGATGGACTGCGGGCAATGCGGGCTGCACTGGTTGCAACCGATGCAATGGCTGGCCTGACGGAGTTTCGGCACGCTGCGGTCGTAGCCCACCAAGAAGGCCCGACGGGCTTGCACGTAGTTCTCGTCCATGAGGTCTTTCGGCATGTTGCCCTCGTTCACGCACTTGTTGTAGTGTACCAGGATGCCGGGGATGTCGATGCCGTAAGGACAAGGCATACAGTATTTGCAGTCGTTGCAGGGCACGGTGGGATATTGCAGCATCAGTTCCGCCGTGTCGAGCAGGAACTGGTTTTCCTCCTGGGTAAGCGGTACTAGCGGCGAATAGGTGCGGATGTTGTCTTGCAGGTGTTCCATGTAGGTCATGCCGCTGAGCACGGTCAGCACCTTGGCCGGCGTACCGGCAAAACGGAAAGCCCACGAAGCCACACTGCCTTCAGGGTTGCGTTCCTTCAGGCGGGTAAACACGTGTTCGGGGATATTCGACAAGCGTCCGCCCAGCAACGGTTCCATCACCACCACCGGAATGTTCCGGCTGCTCACCTGCTCATACAGGTAGTCGGCGTTGACATTATTGCCCGAGGCATGCAGCCAGTCGGAATAGTTCAACTGAATCTGAATGAAATCCCAGTGCACCTGGTCGTGCATGGCCAGCACCCGGTCGAATTCCTCCTTCGTACCGTGAAACGACCAGCCCAGATGACGGATACGTCCGGCCTCGCGCTCCTTGAGCAAAAAGTCAAGCAGGCCGTTGTCCAGGAAACGTCCCTGCAACCCCCGCTTGCCGGGAGCCCCCAGCATGTGAAGCAGGTAATAGTCGATGTAGTCCACCTGCAGTTTCTTCATCGAATTGTGATACATCTTCACCCCGAAATCATAATCGGAATTGGAGAAGTTCGACATCTTGGTGGCCACGAAGAACTTCTCGCGCGGATGCCGTTTCAAGGCAATACCTGTGGAAGTCTCCGACCAGCCCTGCACATAGACCGGGGCCGTATCGAAATAATTCACGCCATGCTCGATGGCATAGTCCACCAGCCGGTTCACCTCCTCCTGGTCGATGACGTTGCCGTCGCCTCCCGGAGCCGGAAGGGTGGGCCAGCGCATACAGCCGTAACCCAGCAGCGACACCTTGTCCTCGTTGGGAGGAAACTGGCGGTAGGTCATCTTGCCCACGGGCACCTCGCCTACCCCCTGGCTGGTTTCTTTCTTATCGGGTGCACAGCCGGAGAGCGCCGCCGTGGCTCCCACCGTACTGATGCCTACTATCTTCAGGAAATCTCTTCGATTCATCTGTTTTTTCTCGTCCATTCTCTTTGCATATATAAAAGGTAAGACAATTCAGTTAAAGCGTACGGTGACGTTCGTGGCCTTCCACGTAGATGGCACTCAACGGACGGGCCGGACACAGGTTCTCACAGGCTCCGCAACCGATACAACGGGCTTCGTTCACAGCCGGAATCTTCAGCGAGTCGGGGTTGGACGGGTCGGAAGGCACCATCGAAATGGCGTTCACCGGACAATGGCGGGCACAGTTGCCGCACTCCTGCTTGTCGGTGAGCGGGATGCACAAGTCTTTCACCCACACGGCATGGCCAATCTGGATGGAAGACTTCTCGGCCTTGTCGATTTTCAGGATGGCCCCTGCGGGACACACCTCGGAACAGCGTGTACACTCCGGACGGCAATAGCCGCGTTCGTACGACATGTAGGGTTGCATGAAGGAATCCAAGGAACTGGAGGGCCGCAGCACCTCGTTCGGACAAGCCGACACGCACAGCTGGCAAGCTGTACAGTGCGACTGCAGGTGACGGAGTCCCTGTGCTCCCGGTGGTACAATCGGCGTGTGGCGCACCGGCTCTTTCTTGTCGATGATGTCGGCCAGTCCGCCGTCCATCTTGATGGCTTCCGCCTTCTTGGCCACCTGTGCCTTCAGCACCGACCCTGCCAGCAACAAAGAGCCGGCCAGGAACTCCCGGCGTCCGGCAGTGGAATCCGGTTTTTCGGCCACCGGAGCCTCAGCCTTTTCCGCCTTCTTTCCATACGCGAAACGGTAACCGATGGCACCTTTATGACATTTGTCCAGACAGTCCATGCAAGCCACGCAACGGCTTCCGTCCACCGCGTGGTTCTTCACGTCGATGCAAGCCGCCTTGCAGTTGCGGGCACAAAGGGTACAGCCGTTGCATTTCTCCTTGTCGATGGCGATGCGGAACAAGGCAAAGCGGGAGAAGAATCCCAGCAAGGTACCCGCCGGACAGATGGTATTACAATAGGTACGGCCGTTGCGTGCCGCCAGCACGATGACCAGCACCAGCATCACCGCCGCCACAATCAATACAGGCAGACTCTTGAGCCAGACCTCCACCGAATAGAACGCATAGCTGTCCATGCGTTCGGCCAGCGAAGCCAGCAGGTTGTTGCCCCACATCCACAAGGGTTGCAGGAAACTGTGGGCTGCACGACCATACACCGCATACGGATCAAGCAAGGCCACCAAGGCATGCACACCCAGCAGCACGGCCAGCACATAGATGACCAGCACCCCGTAGCGCAGCCAACTCTTCGGCTTGGAATACGTGTACGGCATTTTCTTGCGGCCTCTGCCCAGACGGGCCACCACATCCTGAAACACGCCCAGCGGACAAATCACCGAACAATACACGCGTCCGGCTATCAGCGTGAGCAAAATCAAACACACGATTACTCCGGCATTCAAGGCAAAAAGTGCCGGAAGGAACTGAATCTTCGCCATCCATCCCAGCCATGCGTGCAGCACGCCCGTGAAGTCGACGAACAACAGCGTCACGAATACCAGGCACAACACTCCCAGCGTGCGCCTGATTTTTCTCAGCATATTCACAGTAAAAGCATTTTTAGTTAGTTACTCTCATCTTTTTTCTATCACATTTCCGTGATAATTCCTCACAAAAATAAAAGGAAATCCGTTTGCACGTATCATTCTGATTCGTTTTTTGATGAAAAAGCATAAATATAAGTTTATTTTGCGCGAATCAGATAACTTTTGGACTCCAAATCGGAAAAAGTGTCAGAAAGATTGGTTATCTGAATTACAAGTTCTAACTTTGTCTGACTATTTTGTAGCAAAAGACCAAAAAACACATCATGACATACGCATTTATTACGGCAGCCGAAGCCGCTGCCACGATTCATCATGGGGACACCGTCGGCATCGGCGGATTTTCATCAGTAGGTACACCAAAAGCTGTGCCAGAAGCACTGGCCGCCTACGCAGAAGCACAACATGCTCAAGGTAAAGAATTCAAGGTCGGCCTCATCACGGGAGGCGCCACAGGCAATCAGGTAGACAGTGCCCTGGTCAAAGCCCATGCCGTATCGTTCCGTACGCCCTTCCAGTCGAACAAGGACATGCGCACGGCCATCAACCAGCACGAAGTGCAATATTTCGACCTCCACCTCTCGCAAATCGGACAGGACGTGCGCTACGGTTTTCTAGGGAAAATCCATGTGGCCATCGTGGAAGCTTCCGACCTCACTGATGACGGGGAGATTATCCTGAGTACCTCAGTCGGTATCTCGCCCACCCTGCTCCAGCAAGCCGAACGGGTCATCATCGAACTAAATGAAGCGCATACGGGCAAGCTCACCGGCATGCACGACATCTATATACTGGACAACCCGCCCTACCGGACGGAGATTCCTCTCTACCACGTGAACGACCGGGCCGGACGCACCAGCGTGAAAATTGACCCGAAGAAGATTACGGGAGTGGTCCGCACGAATGCCCGCGACCACATCGCCGCCTTCACGCCGCAGAACGAAGCCACCCTGCAAATCGGGCACAACGTGGCCTCCTTCCTGCTGCGCGAATGGAAGAACGGCTCCATCCCCAAGGAGTTCCTGCCCCTGCAGTCGGGCGTGGGAAACATCGCCAACGCCGTATTGGGTGCCTTGGGCGACGACCCGAACCTCCCCGCCTTCTCCATGTTCACGGAAGTGATACAGAACTCGGTCATCGACCTGATGCTGAAAGACCGTATCCGGTTTGCCACCGGCAGCTCGCTCACCCTGTCGGAAGACCATCTGGACACGATGTACGACCACATCGGCACCTTCCGCGACCGCATCCTGCTGCGTCCGCAGGAAATCACCAACCACCCGGAGATGATCCGCCGCCTGGGCATCATCGCCATCAACACGGCCCTCGAAGCCGACATCTTCGGCAACGTGAACAGCACGCACGTATCGGGTAGCCAAATTATGAACGGCATCGGAGGCTCGGGCGATTTTGCCAGAAACGCCTTTTTGTCTATCTTTACCACCCCGTCGGTGGCCAAAGGCGGACTGATTTCGTCCATCGTGCCCCAAGTATCGCACGTGGACAGCACGGAACACGACGTGCGCATCCTCGTGACGGAACAGGGCGTGGCCGACCTGCGCGGGAAATCGCCCTCGCAACGTGCCCGCTGCATCATTGAAAACTGTGCACACCCCGACTACAAACAGCTGTTGTGGGATTACCTGAAACTTTCGGAAGGTCACTCCTGCCACACGCCGATGTCGCTGCGCCATGCCTTCCAGATGCACCTGGCCTATGCCGAGACGGGCGACATGCGAAACACCAAGTTTGACTAAAAAGAATGGAAAAATTTGACCTACACATCCTGGGATGCGGTTCGGCCCTGCCCACTACCCGCCATCAGGCCACCTCGCAGGTGCTCAACATCCGCGAGAAACTGTTCATGATTGACTGCGGCGAAGGCACACAGGTGCAGCTCCGCCGCGCCAAGCTGAAGTTCAGCCGGCTGAACCACATCTTCATCTCCCACCTCCACGGCGACCATTGCTTCGGGCTCATGGGACTGATTTCCACGTTCGGCATGCTGGAACGCACGGCCGACCTCCACATCCATGCCCATGCCGACCTGCAGCGTCTGCTGGAACCACAACTGGAGTTTTTCTGCAAGGGGATGCCCTATCAGGTGGTGTTCCACCCCTTTAACCCGGGCGAACGTGCCGTGATTTACGATGACCGCTCCGTCAGCGTGGAAACCATCCCCCTGCGCCATCGCCTGCCTACCTGCGGCTTCCTCTTCCGCGAGAAACCGATGCCCAACCATATCCGGCGCGACATGATTGATTTCTACGGCATCCCCATCTACATGATGAACCGCATCAAGAACGGCGAGGACTATGTGCTGGACGACGGGACGGTGGTTCCCAACGACCGGCTCACCACTCCTTCCGACCCGCCGCGGGCGTATGCCTACTGTTCGGACACGGTGTACCTGCCTCGTCTGGCAGAACAGGTGGCGGGCGTGGACCTGCTTTTTCATGAAGCCACCTTCACAGAAAGCGAGTCCGTCCGGGCCAAGCAGACCCTCCACTCCACCGCCGCACAGGCCGCCCGCATTGCCAGGGAAGCTGGAGTGAAACGCCTGCTCATCGGCCATTTCTCTGCGCGCTACGAAGACGAGAATACCTTGCTGGAAGAGGCCCGCGCCGTCTTCCCCGACACCCTGGCCGCCGACGAGGGGCTGAAAATCTCGCTCTGAGACGTTAAAGAAAACTAACCTCATTAAACCGATTCCCCGGGAGATTGTCTTACCAGACAATGACGAACCCGCACACGCCATGAACAATTATAACGAAAAAGAAACCATACTGATGCTTCAGGACCCGTCGATGCAACGAAAAGGCTTCGAACGGATAGTGAAGGCCTACAGCGAACAGCTGTACTGGCAGATACGGCGCATGGTGGTTTCACACGACAACGCCAACGACCTGTTGCAGAATACGTTCATCAAGGCATGGACCAACCTGGACTATTTCCGCGGCGACGCCAAGATTTCCACCTGGCTCTACCGCATCGCCCTCAATGAGTGTCTGAACTTCCTGAACAAGCAGCGGGCCGAAAACCGCCTGTCGCTCGACGATGCCGACGCGGCCCTGGCCAACAAACTGGAGAGTGACCCTTACTTCAACGGCGACGAAACGCAGAAGCTCTTCCAGAAGGCCATCCTGCAACTGCCCGAAAAGCAACGCATCATCTTCAACCTGAAATATTTCCAGGAAATGAAATACGAAGAGATGTCGGAGATTCTAGGCACCAGCGTAGGGGCGCTGAAGGCGTCCTATCACCATGCCGTGAAAAAAATAGAAGATTTTTTTCATCAACATGATTAAACCTTTTTTACAAATTCGAATCTAACTTCCAAAGGAGGCAAAAATATGAAAAAGGAAGAAACTGACTTACTGAAGAGATGTGGAACCGAGAATCCTTTCACGGTGCCGGAAGGTTACTTTGAACGCTTCACGGAACAGCTGATGGAGAAGCTTCCGGAACGTGAGGCGCAGCCTGCGCCCAAACTGACGCTGTGGACACGCGTCAAGCCGTGGGTCTACATGGCCGCCATGTTCTGCGGACTGATGCTCAGCGTACGGATGTTCGTGGGCGAAAAGCAGTCGCAGTCGCCTGCCGCCACCTCGGAAACGACGGATTTCACCGAAGTGCCCGACGAATACATCGACCCGATTGTCAACCAGACCATGATGGACGATTATACCCTATACCAGTATCTCACCGATGCAGATACGGAAATCTATAAATAAAGGAATGAGAATGAAAAAAACAATTTACACGCTCGTGCTCCTGCTGACGGTCTGCCTGACCGGCTTGCAGGCACAGAACGCCAAACTCAGCAAAGAAGAATTCCGCAACCGCCAGAAAGAATTTTTCACCCAGCAGGCGGGACTGAGCAACGAAGAGGCACAGAAATTCTTCCCGCTCTACTTCGAGTTGCAGGACAAGAAACAGGTGTACAACAAAGAGGCGTGGCAGAAACTTCGCCAGGGGAAAAATGCCAATACCACCGAGACGGAATACGGCAAGATTGTGGAAGACGTGATTCAGGTCCGCATCGCCACCGATGAGCTGGAGCTGGAATACGTGCGGAAGTACAAACAGTTCCTCCCAGCCAAGAAAATCTATCTGCTGCAAAAGGCTGAAATGCGCTTCCACCGGGAGCTGCTGAAGGGCTTCAAGCACGGCCAGAAAGGTCAGGAGAAGAGAAAATAAGGGTTCAGGCCGATTTTTTCGCCCCAAAAATTTGGAAAACAAAATTCTTTACGTACCTTTGCACCGCCTTCGAAAAACGAGGTACTCCTAAAAAGAGTTTTGGAGAGGTGGCAGAGTGGTCGATTGCGGCGGTCTTGAAAACCGTTGTACTGCGAGGTACCCGGGGTTCGAATCCCTGTCTCTCCGCTGAAACCTAAGACATTAGGTAGTCAAATTAAGACAACTCCCGTAAAATCAACGTTTTACGGGACTTTTTCTATTTATCCGGTGGACAACCGAAAGACATTCAAATGCCCACTTCAGACAAAGTTCCGTTACTAAATCGTTACTAAAAAATAACCTATAAAAATAGTAACGATTTTCGATGTAAGTCCTTGATTTGTCGCTCATTGACGTTCAAATGTCTGCTTGTAACCAAATTATTAATTATTCCTTTGCAGAGGGAAGTCATTACACCCACTGTAACGGAGCTAATTAAAAAAGAAAAGAATCAGGTAAACAAAAACAGAACAATTCGTACTTTTGCATGCGAAGAGTTTAAAGGTTACGCAACACACAGAAAATAATGTAGCTGATAATTAATTCGTAGCCTATTACTACTAACTTAATTGTGGATTAAAAAATAACAGCTAATATCGAACGAATAATGTGCATACATAAATTTCAAAATATCATCATTACGCTGATGATTGTTGCGCTATTAGCTTCCTGCAACAGAAATACTCCAATATTGGAGCAGATGGATATGGCAGAAAATCTTATGAATACCAAACCTGATTCTGCACTTACCATATTGGAGAACATTCCGGTCACAAATATTAAAGGTAAAGAGATAGCAGCCAGGTATGCACTACTTAAATCCATGGCATTGGATAAGAACTATATTGACACAACGACTTTCGATGTCCTTCAACCGGCCATTGATTATTATCTCAAAAAAGGTTCTCCTGACGAGAAACTTCGGACATATTATTATCAAGGAAGGATATATCAGAATCAGGGCGATGATGATTCAGCCATGCAATCTTTCTTGAATGGTCGTGATTTGAAACAAGTGGTAACTGATTCGTTACTACTGGCTCATACCTTGGTAGCACAAGGTACTTTGTATCTCAAACAGTATAAGATAAACGAGTTTGTTCAGAATAATATTGAAGCTGCAAGATTATATGGCGCTATAGGCAAAGGCATTTTTGAAATCAAGAGTTATACAAATGCGCTTGATGGCTATGTGATGTTGAATAACCAGTCCCCAGCAGACAGTCTTCTATCTATTTGCATACCGTTGGTGCAAAAGAATCCTGACGGAGAAGTATATCTTTTCACTTCTTTACTAACTTATACAATAAAATTCAGTTCTACTGATGAACTCAAATCCTTTTTAGATAAATATCAGGATTTGGAACTTTCCAAAGATGAAACTTTGAATTTCGCCCGAGGATATTCAAAAATTGGAGAGCAAGACAAAGCTCTAAATTTTCTATCAAGAATAAATCCTGGTACATCTGATTTAGATTCACTTAAATATGCCGTTATAAAAATTGAAATTTTGGAGAAACAAGGGAAGTATGAGCAAGCTCTCAATCTGTATAGAAATTACTCTGCTATGTTGGAGCGTTATCAAAGCAAATTGCTTTCACAGGATTTGCTGTTTTCTGATAAAAAACATCAGCTTGAAATTGAAAACATCCGGAACATTCAGAACAGGGACAGAATCATTTGGGCAGTGCTTTGTGGTATATTCGCATTGACCATACTTGTTGGCTGGTTGTATTATCAAGCATACCGCAGTAAAACCAAGCGCATTCTTGCTGAGAAAGAGAATGCGAACCTTAAGCTGGAACAAGATAACCTACGCAAAGAAAAAAAAAGGCGGAACTTGAACGTGACAAGAAAATTCTGGAAACAGAAAACCTTAAATTAGAAATTATTCGATTAGAAAGCGAACGTGATAATTTGAAGGAATTGCAAAGAGATCTATCAGAATTGGCGAAGCCAATCCAAGATGTCATCAAGATTAGACTTGACATGCTCAACGGCTTATTGGCGAAAGAGATAAGCAATAATGAGAGTTATGCAGAGCCATATAATAAGTGGATTGAGACCGTCCGTAATGATAAAAAGAAATTCATGGACTCAACCCGTCTTGCTTTTGCTGCATCGCATCCTAAATTTATGGAATATCTCGAACAACATGGATTATCCACTGATGAAATAAATTATCTGTGTTTGTATGCAATCGGGTTACGTGGTAAGGAAGTCGGAGAATATATCCAATTAAAACGTCACTACATTATAAGCCATGAAATCCGTAAGAAACTGGGCATAGACGAGCATGAGACCAATATTGGTCTTTATATCCGTCGGCAGTTGAAAATATTAGAAAATTAAGTTCAAAAGCAAACATGAAGAACAACAGTTGCGCCGTCTTTATCATAAGGACGGCGTTATTATTATGACTAAGGCAAAATATCCATTCTGACGTACTCCGTAAAACTTTATAGAGTATCATAAAACTTCTTATCCTTGCATATATTATAACATATTAAAAATCAACAAAATAAAAATTTGTGCGTAAAACTTTTGCCATTGGTTAAAAATATTATTAGCAATAAATTTGTACCTGCTAATAATCAACCTCAAATCCGCAACTACGCGCCTATATGATACAGAAGCGAAAATAATCTGCATCGTTAGTAAAAAGGGGGCACAGTGCATCGAATGTCAC